>CAWDOZ010000071.1:0-78434 GCA_963803935.1 uncultured Fibrobacterota bacterium
ACAAGAAAAGTCCTTGTGGCATCATCAAGCTTTCTACCATCATTTTTTTCCATGCATTAAATATAGCTTATGCCAAGTCCATCAACTATATTTAATTGCCGAGGTAATATTGCTGCATAAAGTGCATTTTTTACCGAACATGTTTTACTCCTGATAAATTTAGAGGTGTGACGTTTGTTACGCTCCGTGACGATGTCTATTCCACCATCGTCACAGCCCAAATCAATATAAAATATGCACTTACAAGAGTTGTGACGATTGTGACGATAGATATCCTATTGTGAGTTATGGAGAAAATATAGAAAGAAGGATAGGTAAAAGAAGGAGCAGGGGCCGGGAAGGTATCGTACATATTTATAGGAGCGGAGGGTAGCGGAAGTATCGTCACAATCGTTACAGGTATGGCTAAGTAATTGAAAAAATGAAAAATAGCATGTTACGATGCCTGCGGCAGCATCGTCACACCATCGTCACACTGGCTATTCCATCGCCACAGACTAACCCCTGAAGGCGATGATATGTGTTTTTGAGCCAATTACTCAATCTTTAATACTCTTGAAGAAAAGGCATCATTACCAGGTATGCGAATGATATAGGAGCCCTTAGGGAGATTTCTATATAGGCTGCTTTTTCCATTCAGATAGCTTTCATTTTCTATCTTTGTCTGCATTACGAACTTGCCTTGAAGAGAATAAATCTGAAGAGTCTTGCCATGAACAGATAATCGTTGTTTGGGTGCAACATATTTTACGGCACTGGTAGCAGGCGACGTGCTTATATCACCATCTTCGTCAACAACAACATAAAGATTATTTCCATAAGCAACTCCTGTAAGCTGCCAGAAAATCGCTGGAGCTACTCTACTCGTCCAAGTAATTCCATCAGGCGATGTAAAAATGTCCTCACCTCCCACGGCAATAAATAAATTACTTCCGTAAGCGATACCGGACAGATTTGCTACTGAAGCCGAACCTAACGTTCTATGTGTCCACGTTATGCCATCAGGTGATGTACGGATGTCGCCAAGCAAACCTACGGCAACAAACTGATTGTTGCCGAAAGTGACTTTATTGAGAGTTGGCGCTGTTGGTGCAGTTCTCCTTGTCCAAGTTATACCATCAGGGGATGTTAGAATACTTCCACCCATACCTACTCCGACAAATAAATTATTTCCAAAAGTAACACCAGACATAATATCACCCAATGTATCTGCTGGTCTGCTTGCCCATGTAATACCATTGGTAGATGTATGCACTGACCCGCCATTATCAACAGCAACATATAGATTGTTACCATATGTAATATCAGATAATGCGTTTTGGGTACCCGACACTCTACTTGTCCATGTAATACCATCAGGGGAAGTCATTATAGCTCCAGACCCAGAAACGGCGACGAATTGATTGTTGCCGTAAGTGACAGCAGAAACACTAATCTGAGGTGTTAAAGCCCATTGATTTGGCCATGTTATGCCATCCGTCGATGATAGAATTAATTCATGGCCATTACTACTAATCGTTGGTTGGCTTAGCCCTCCTGCAGCAACAAACATATTATTGCCAAAAGCTACACAACTCCAAAGTTCGTATGCTGTATCCGAAACTCTGGTTGTCCATGTTATTTGGCTGAATATTATTGTTGAAAAGCAACACAAGACCAAAATAGTCGTTTGAATCTGTTTCATGATTATATCCTCTCGTGTGTAATTAACTGCTACTTCTTAAAAGCACACTTCAATATAAACTAGGCCAGATGCCAAATCCCATTGTTTCTGCCACTTCAACCACGGTATGATTGCTTATAATTATCCAAAGTGAGCGGATATAATACGCATTGTAATGAATGTAAATCCTGAAATAAAACAACTGACGTTACGAGGCTGATTACGATGCAGTTACGATGATTTTAGCGCATCGTAACAGTGTAACCCAATATAATATAATGAATTACAGAGCTGATTACGATGATTACGATAGATTTCATATTGTGCTGTAGAAAAAAACTAATAAATAGAAAGAGAGAGCAAGAAAAGAGGGGCCGTATATACCTATATATATAGAATAGTAGAGAATTCATTGTAATCATCGTAATTACCCTACCTAAGTTGCTGATATTTCTGTAAATAGCCCGTTACGATACACAGGTTTTATCGTAATCAATGGTAATCAGCATAACAGACCCAGCTGCCCTGTTTTCCTGCCTTTTTCTTTTCAGGATGTTATTTCCTTTCTGTTCCTGTAATAACAACCATGGAACCCGAAACCAATAACCAAAACCTGAAAGGAAAAACTCATGAACCAGGTACGCATAAACACACAGTATGGAGAGAAGTCAGTCAGTAATTTCCAGTCCACTCAGCATTCAATCTCTTTGGAGCGGGACGTAGCAGTAAAAAATGGCACCACTCAGGAAGTAGAAGAAGCAGCGCAAAAATTATTCAGCCTTTGTCGCAAGATAGTCAGTAGCCAGAAATCCGTATCAGTAGACTCACTTCTTACATAAAATCCCCCAACATCAGCCCCCGCGGAGGCTCCGACCAGGGGAAACCTCGCTTAGCGAGGTTTCCCCACCAGAGCAGTAACCTGAAATTGATTTTATGCTATTATAAGTAATCCCTACTCCCTCTCCCGTCCAATAACCCGGTAAACCAGGGCTCCCAGCAGGGCACCGGCTATCGGCGCAACCCAGAACAGCCAGAGCTGGCCGACCGCCCACCCGCCCGCGTAAATCGCTACTCCCGTGCTCCGCGCGGGATTGACCGAGGTGTTGGTAACCGGAATGCTGATCAGATGGATCAGGGTAAGCCCGAGCCCTATCGCCAGCGGGGCGAATCCCTGGGGAACCCGCTTATCCGTCGCACCGAGGATGATAATGAGGAACATCATCGTCATGACAACCTCGCAAACCAGCGCTGCAAGAAGGGAAAAACCGCCGGGCGAGTGCTCGCCATAGCCATTGAGCGCGAATCCGTTGGCGATGTCGAAATCCGGCTTGCCACTCGCGATGAGATAGAGTATCCCGCCGGCCGCAATGCCCCCGATCACCTGGGCGGCAATATAGGGTAGTATCTCCTTTGCCGGGAAACGGCCTCCTGCCCAGAGCCCCACGGAAACCGCGGGGTTGAGGTGGCAACCGGAGATATGGCCTATCGCATAGGCCATGGTCAGCACGGTCAATCCGAAGGCAAGTGCAACGCCGAGATGACCGATGCCTACCACCGGAAAAGCCGCCCCGATAACCGCACTGCCGCACCCCCCGAGCACCAGCCAGAAGGTGCCCACGAACTCGGCGAAATATTTATTCATAACCGCTCCTTTCAAAAAGGTTCAGGTGTGGGATAAAGCAATTTTGAGGCCATTTTTGTCCGAGATTATTCGTAGTCCTTTTGTGGGGTTGCAGGGTTGAAAAAGCGAAAAAAAAACGCGTGTTAAGAGATTAACTGTTCGAACGGGCAAGAATATGAATAATAAAAGGATAGCATCGGCGGTTCTGGTTGGGATTGCGTTGTTGACGATGGCGTCGCTGTGCGATGGGCGGATGTTTGACCGGGATACTTCGCGCGGTACCAGGGACGAGAAGATTGTTCAAAGTAATTCGGAGCGTGCCGAAGCGGAGCGAGCTGGTGCGGCGCGTTCCGCCGATTCACTGCGGGTAAGCGAAAAAATTACCGCCGGTGCCCTGAAGGAGAGCGAGAAGGTAACTGCCGATTCATTGCGCGTAGTACAAACGGCAACCGCCAACTCGACGCGCGATATCGTCAAGGTGACGACGAATTCGCTGCACGAAAACGGGGACGTTACCGAGGAATCCGTTCCGGGCGGGGGAAAGGATGCGCCCACGATAAAATGGGTTATCAAGGAGGACCGGACGACTCCGGTTATCATGGCGAAATAGTAATATCGCTCAACGCTTCACTTTTATATATCGGCGGCGCAGCGAAATTATGCCTGCATTTCTATATGCTTCGATATTTTAGAAATGTTATTTGACAAATTCGCCGTTATATATGATCGTAGCCTGTATTCCATATTTGGCTCTTTCATTAGTATTAATATCATATGATAAAAAGGGAGACAGGGAAAAGGAAATTGTCTTTCCATATTCAATTCCTGGCATTGCGAGGCAGGAAGAAAGGTTCTGAGTAGGATATTAAAACAAATCTTTTTTTCTTTTTAAAGGTGTTTTCTACCCTGAAAGAGGGCGTTGCGGGAGGCTGTGTAAGATTTTCTGTGTAAGTGGGTTTTGTCATTTTGGAATTCGATCTTCAAAAATAATAGACATCTGATTGATAGCGGTACCCCAGTTCCGAATAGGCATGGTCCATTTTTTCATGACATTCCTTAATGCCATGTAGAGTAATTTAATTGCTGCCTCGTCGGTAGGAAACGCGCCTCGGTTTTTTGTGACCTTTCTCAGGGAATTATTCAAGGATTCAATGGCATTGGTGGTGTAAATGGCCCTGCGTATTTCTGCCGGGTATGCGAAGAATGGGCTTAGCCGGGTCCAGTTGTTGCGCCAGGACTTGGAGATCATCGGATAGCGGCTGTCCCATTTTTGCTCAAGCGCAGTCAGGGCATCCAGAGCCTGGTCTTCGGTTACAGCTTGATAAATAGTCTTCAGGTCCGTTACCAGCTTTTTGCGGTCTTTGTAGGACACATACTGTATGGAGTTTCGTATCATGTGAACAATGCAGACCTGAACCTGGGTTGCAGGAAATACCGACTCAATGGCCTCCGGAAATCCTTTCAGACCATCCACACAGGCGATGAATATGTCCTTGAGCCCGCGGTTCTGCAATTCGGTAATGACCTTCAGCCAGAACTTCGCACCCTCTTCTTTCTCAAGCCAGATGCCCAGAATGTCTTTAATCCCATCTAAACGCACGCCTATGGCAAGATAGGCCGCTTTATTAATAACGTGGCCTTCATCACGAACCTTGACCCGGATCGCATCGAAATAAACAATCGGATAAACCTCTTCAAGCGGCCTGTTCTGCCACTCTTTCACTTCCTCGATGACCTCGGCGGTCACTGAAGAAATCAATTCTGGCGACACCTCAACTTTGTAAATATCCAGCAAATGAGCCTGAATGTCGCGAGTCGTCATGCCTCGGGCATACATCGAGAGAATCTTGTCATCAAACCCGTTAAAACGACGCTGGCCCTTTTTAATAATCTGCGGCTCGAACTCGCCATTCCGGTCTCGCGGAACTTCAATCGGCAGATCACCTAGGTCGCTTTTCAGCGTCTTGCCGGACGTACCGTTACGTGAATTACCCTTGTTTTTGCCTTCAGGAGCGTGCTTCTCATAGCCTAAATGGTGGGTAAGCTCTGCGGAGAGGGTCCGCTCAAGGATAGCCTTGGTGAGCTGCTTCAGAATCCCGTTCTCACCCATAATATCTTCAGGCTTCTTGTAATCTTTGATCAACTCATCAATCAACTCCATCCGAATAGCCATTAACTCCTCCTGTATGAATGGGTTATAAATATACCCCATTTACACAGAATTTCTTACAGGCTCTTGCGGGAGGGGAAGGGCGTTTGCCTTCAGGCAAACATCGCCTTCCCCTTCCGCTGGAAGGGGTGTGCCTAAAGACGCGTGCCTTTCGCGGCTTTAGGCCAGGGGGAACCGCCTGGGCGGTTCCCCCACCAAGGGCTTTTAATCTAAGCCCGGTTTCCCACCTTTTTAATCCCCAATTTCCGCTCCTATTATTAAGACGATCTATCCCACAAACAAGAATACCCATGAGGTTTAACCAATACAACCTCAAATATGGGCCGAAATATGGCCGTGGCATGGCTCTTGCGCTTCTACGGGCATGACCTTGAAAAAGGAACCCGAATTATGCCGGTAATCACGATTCTCGTCTACCTTATCATCGCAGGTGTGCTGCTGTTTCTCATACACAAATACCTTCGAATCGATAAGCAATTTAAGCTGATTTTGACCCTTGCCCTGGTCATCATTTTTTTATTATTCATGTTGAACTCATTTGGAACCTTGCATCTCTTTCCTATCGTTAAAGTTGGCAAGGTTCATTACCAGTAGCGATTACTTTCCGAACGAAGGCGGAGATTACATGATATATTCAAAATCCAAAGCAATCATCGGTATTTCCTGTATTGCACTTTATTTTATGTCCCCATCGAAGACGGAAGCACAAAACATTGAAATAGGAGTTCGCTACAATCCCGAGTTTACCGGTCTTATAAACAAAAACGACATAACCGCCGGCAGCGAGCTGCAACTAACCAGCAATTTCGTCTACACCGGCTCTTTTGGAGCAGGTGTGGTTTTCAACATCAATAAAAATTTTGGATTGGCGGCGGACCTCTTATTTTCAAGAGAAGGGCAGAGGTTCGAGGGCTCCTTCGGCACCAATCCCCCCAATGCATCCACCTATAGTTCCGTCGTCAACACTCAAGCCACTCTCAATCATATACAAATATCGGGAGATTATGTGGCCAAGGCCGAATTGAATTATTTCAAGCTTCCACTCATGGTTTCCCTTACCTCCGATAATACAAGGCTTCTATTTTTTACCTTGCTGGCTGGTCCGCAGATCGATTTTTTGCAGGGTGTTGCCCAGGAAGTGAATCATAAAGACGAAGATTACCCGAACACCAACATCACTCCTTACGGTTTATATAAACCGGTTACGATAAATGGTGTTCTGGCATTGGGCGGCGCCTGCAATATCTCTTCACGCCTGGTGTTGTCGGCAAGAATACGGGGAGACTATGGATTTGAAGATGTTGAGAATAAAGAGGTTATGGTGAGTTATACTGGCGCCGCTCCGGTTCGTTTCTATTCTCCTGAACGCGGAGCCACGCATAGCATTACCGGAGGGTTGATGCTAGGGTTGGATTATAAAATATAACATGGAAAACTGTGAACATCCGAGGGGGTGGGGTATCATGAATGAAATACTTGCGAAAACCACGGGGTGTGAGGAAAAAATGTGCGGGCTTACAAGCTGTGTTTACGATGTCGATGTCAATGATATCATGCCGCTCATAAATAATCCGCAATTCATTTGCACGGGTTGCGAACAGGTCGCAAATGATAAAAGCAATCTTTGCAAACCAATTGCCTTATCCGAGTTCAAGAACAAAAATGCTTTATAGAACGAATCAGCCTCTCCAAATGGTGAAAAAATGCCGAATTTCCCTGCGGATCCCCCTCTCTGAGCAGTAACAATATATTTTTAATTTTTCAGTATCCGCGATGTCCGGCTCTTAGCCTTATCAGGGGGAGGCTGTTTCATGAAAAGCAAGCAGAAAGACACTACCCGGTTTAGAAAAAAACCCGAAGAGCTGCTTGCATCGAGGCCGGCGCCGGCCGAACTTTCTTCCGCCGATAAAAATGCGCTCATTCATGAGCTGCGGGTCCATCAAATAGAATTGGAGATGCAAAATGAGGAGCTGCGGCAATCGCGGATTGCCCTGGATAATGCCATTAAAAAATATTCCGACCTGTACGATTTTGCTCCCGTTGGCTACCTTACCCTGGACTGCGATAACGCAATCATCGAAGCGAACCTCATGGTGTCGGAGTTATTGGAGGTTGAGCGAAGGGACCTCATCGGAAAGCCCTTCAATGTCTTCGTGAGTCCTGATGATAAGGACTTTTTTTACCTTCATCTGAAAAAGCTTTCCGAACATGTTCCGCTGACGTGCGAGATAAGGCTTAAACGGAAAAACGGGAAGGTATTCAATGCGCAGCTGGTAAGCATATTGTTCCCGGAAGACGCCGCATCCGAAAAAAGGATGATAGCCATTTTCGATATCACCGCCCGCGCCCGCATAGAGCAGGAGCTTGCCCGCCGGGCCGCAGAACTTACCGCTGCAAATAAAGGTCTGGAAGCTTTTGCCTATTCTATCTCCCACGATTTGAGGAATCCGCTGCATGCCATTCTTACCATCAGCGACGTTATCAAAAACTCGCTTTCTTCCGGGGATAAGGACAACCGGGAAGGACTCGACCATATCAGGAATTCATGCAGGTCAATGGTCCGGATAATCGACGGCCTGATGTCGCTATCAAGGATCAGCCTTCAGAAACCCAAATTCAACAAATGCCGCCTGAGCGATATGGCATTGTCTCTCATCGATTCGATTAAAATAAGGGATAAGAAACGTAACGTCGCTATCGTCATTGAACCCGGGCTTGTTGCGGATGCCGATGAAGAGCTTATCAGGATTCTCCTGGAAAATCTCCTGCAGAATGCCTGGAAATTCACCTCGAAAAAAAAGGAGGCGCGAATAGAGTTCGGGAGAGAGCTCGAGGGCGAATCATCGTTTTTTTATGTGCGGGATAACGGGATAGGCTTTGATATGGCCCGGGCGGATTCTTTATTCAAACCTTTCCAGCGACTTCATTCGCAGGAAGAATATTCCGGAACCGGCATTGGTTTGACCATCGTTAAAAGAATCGTCGAAAAGCATGGCGGGGCAATTAAAGTGGAGGCTCAGGCGGATAAGGGTGCGACGTTTTATTTCAGTCTCAAGGCGATCGGAGAATAGCTGATTGCAACTAGTAATTATCCAGGGCTCCCGCCAGCTCCCGTATCTTCCCCACCAGCTCCTCGGAATACGTTTTATTGACCACGGCACATCCATCCAATCCGAGCCCTGCAATATAATCCTGGTCGTAGGCGGTTACGATGAGGACCTTGATCGCGGGATATTGTTTCAACTTCTCTGCAAACTCATTGCCGGCCATTCCCGGCAGCGAGAGGTCCACGACCGCAACGTCGGGGCTAAGCCGCTCTATATTTTCAAGCGCCTCCTCCGCCCGTTCGTATTCGCCGATAATCTCTATGCCGTTTTCGCCCTTGAGCATGAGCTGGAACAACATTCTCCAGGTCTCATCATCTTCCACGATCAGTACCTTTATGGACATCCCGGTCACCCTTCCGGCAGCGTATGGTGCACGGTTAACAGGCGTCGGCAACCGACCTGTTGACTTCCAGCCAATAATGCAGGACGGCACTCAGCTCTTCGGTAAAAGAAATAAAATCGAGATTTTTATTGAGGTAGCTGTTTGCGCCCGCATCGTAGGCGGCTTTCACATCCGAGGCGCGGGACGATGCGGTATGCATTACCACGGGAACATACCGGGTCTTCTCGTTTTTTCGGATTTCCTTTAAAATGTCGATGCCGTTTTTGCCGGGCATCTGATAATCCAGGAGGATCAGGTCCGGCTTTTTTTCACGGCGGATCAGTTCAATGGCCTCATCGCCCTCCTCCGCATGTTTTACCACACTGTCCGGCCAGGTTTTTGCAATCGCTTTTTCTGCGGTAAAAATGAACGCAGGATCATCATCGATAACGAGTATAACCTTACGGTTCATCACCGTTTACCCCCCCCCCGTTTCTTCAATGTCAACTTTGCCCGGGATTTCGAAATAAATTGTCGCCCCGTTCCCGACTTCGCCTTCGGCCCATACCGATCCGCCATGGCGATCGATTATACGCCGGATTATCGCAAGCCCTATGCCAGTGCCGGGAAATTCGCTGATCGAATGCAGCCGGTGAAACGGGGTAAAAAGCCGCCGGCTGTGAGCCATATCGAAGCCCTCCCCGTTATCCCGCACATAGCAGACCGTCCGGCCGTCGTCGAGCCGGCATGAAACTTCGATCCGGGCATGCGGCTTCTTCGAGGTGAATTTCCAGGAATTGGAAATCAGATTCTCAATGACAATTTTCATGAGGCCCGGATCGGCATACACTGCGGCATCGCCGATGATAAAATCGACCTTTCGATCCGGGGCACTCCGTTGCAGTTGCGTGGCGAGTGTCCTGGCAATGCCGCCCAGGTCGACCTGGGTCCGCCTGATTTCGGCGCGGGTAATGCGGGAAAGCCTCAGCAGATCTTCGATGATCTGCGCCATCCGGGCGGTGGATTTTGAAATCTGGTCCAGGTATTCTTTTCCCGGACCATCTATCTTTGAGCCGTATTCGGCAAGAAGCAATTTGTCGAATGCGTCGATGGCCCGCAGCGGCCCCCGCAGGTCGTGCGAAACCGAGTAGTTGAACGAATCGAGCTCGGCATTGCGCGCCTCCAGGAGAGCGTTGGTTTCCCGCATAGAGGCTTCAAGGTGCCTCCGTTGGGAAATGTCGGTGAAAACAACGGCAAACTTGTTGCCGCCTATGTGAAAGGCATTGACCTGGAACCATCGGTCGAGCGGGCCGAAGCGTTCCTCAAACTGCGCCGGTTCGCCGGTAATTACTACCTTTCCGTACCGCTCAAACCAGACGGATTCGGACGCGGGAAATAGCTCCAGCACCGTTTTCCCGACCACATCGGCCGCCTTGAGCCCGGTCTGGCGCTCGAACGCCGGGTTTACCATCAGGTAGCGCAAATCGCGCGGGTTCCCCTCATCATCGAAAATCATCTCATCGAGAGAAAATCCCTCGGTCATCGTCTCGAATAGGGTGCGGTACCGCGCCTCGCTTTCGCGCAGCGCCTCCTCAGCCCTTATCTTTGCAGAAACATCACGCCAGGAGACCACAACCCCGGTATGATTACCGCGAGAATCGAGTACCGGACCGGCCTCACCGGCAATAAGCCTTTCCGGCCGGATCTCCGGTCGCAGGAGGTACAGCGCATCATGAATAATTTCGCCGGTGCGGGTTACCCTCCCGACAGGCAACTCCTGCGGGTCGATTCTTTTTTTGCTTACCACATCATAAATCGGCATGGTGGCAGTCCATTCATCGAACGAAAATTCCGACTTATCGGTGCCCAGCCATTCCTGCAGGCATTTGCTTATGCGAATCGGCGTTCCGGAACCTCGGGAAATGACGATTCCCTCCGGCAGATACTCCAAAAGGGTATCCAGAAGCCTTTTGGCCTCTTCGGACTCTTTCGCCCTGGCCTCGGCAAGTTCCCGCGATTTTTCCAGCGCTGCATCTGCCTGCTTGCGCCCCGTAATATCGGTAATAAACGAGTAATAAAAAAGCGGTTGCCCTTGTGCACCGTTCTCAACATGCACCAACAGTTCAATCGGCACGCGAGTGCCGTCCTTCCTGATATACTCCTTCTCGTAGCGCACCGGGAGGCCGTTTTTTTGCAGCTCCTCCAGCTTGCTTCGCTCGATATCCCGCCATTCGAGCGGCGTCAACACCGATTCCCAATCGAGGGTATTCAGTTCCTCACGGCTGTAGCCCGTGAGGTTCTCGAATGCCTTATTGGTGCGACCCAACCTTCCATCCGGATAACCAACCCCGAAAGCCTGGGATGAAGCTTCAAGAATATTAGCAAGAAACTCATTTTCCTTTTGCCCTGATTTTTGTTCGGTAATATCGACATACGTCACCACCACACCCTCGACCCGGTTTTCGGAAGTCCGGAAGGGAAATGATGAGCGAAGATAGCAGGCAGCGCCGACCGCAATTTCATTTTTAACGGTTTCCAGGCCGTCGCGCGCCTTCCGAATATCATCGGTAAGACCGGCTCCCATGCGTTCAAGCGCCAGATCGGTGACCGAACGCCCGATGTCCGAAGGGATCAAATTGATAAGTGCGGTCATCGAGGGAGTGAACCGCCGCACCTTTAAATTAAAATCAAGAAAGAGAGTCGGAATATTGGTACTGGAGAGGAAGTTGTTCAGGTCGTTATTGGTGGCCTCCTGTTCCTCTATTTTGCTCTGCAGCTGAGCATTGACCGTGATAAGCTCTTCGTTGATAGACTGCAGCTCCTCGCGGGAGGTCTCCATCTCCTCATTTGCGGCTTCCAGCTCTTCGTTGGAAGATTGCAGCTCCTCATTGGAGCTCTTCAGCTCTTCGACATTGGTCTGCAACTCGTTGCGCGTCGTCGAAAGCTCGCGTTCCAATTGGCTGAGCGCGGCGCGGTCGGCTTCCGTACCCAGCAGCACCGTGCCTTCCACCCGTTGCGGCACAGTATTGTCGGAGAAGGTGACCAGGAACACCTCGGCGCTGTCGGCGGGATTTTTAAAACTCCGAATGGTGAGAAGGGCGGTTCGTTCCTTGTTCTCCGCGTCCGGCAGGCCGACCTGGATCGAAACGGGCTCCGGCGTCTGGGAGGCATTGTAGAGCGCGCCCCGGACCCGATTTCGCATCTTCCCGGGAATCCAGGCGATGAAATCGAAGAATGACAGGTCGGCCGGAGGTACGAGGAACCTTTTTACCGGACCGTTGAAGTGAAGGATTTCGTAGCGGTTGTTAACCAGTACCGCTGCCGGCGCATACAGGGCAAGGAGCGTTTCATGCGCAAACCTGGTTATGGAAACCTCCTTACCCGGTGCCATATTGCCTGCAGCGGCCTTTTTTTTCGATTCCTGGACCGCAGGAGCGTAAGTACTGTACCGGGGAGGATTGGCCTGCGGAATACGCTGGAATATGCGGTTGCGCTTGACACCAAGCGACTTGAAGAGACCCTTGCGGTGTTCGATGGATTCGGCATTGCCGAGGAAAAGAAAGCTGTTTTCCTTGAGCGCATAATGAAAATTCGAAATGCATTTTTGCTGGGCTTCGGGTTCGAGATAGATAAGCAGGTTGCGACAAATGATAATATCGAGTTTCGAAAAAGGCGGGTCGGTGAGAAGGTTCTGCTTTGCAAAAACGACATGGTCCCGCACGTTTTTTTTGACCTGGACGTGGGAGCCGTTTTCGATGAAATTGAAATAAGCCTTCAAATATTCGGCCGGCATATCGGCCGCAACACTGCCGGGATACTTCCCGAGCCGTGCGGTCGCCAGTGAAGCCTCGTTGATATCGGTGCCGAAGACCTGGATATCGCTGTTTGTTCCGGCCGCCTCGATCTCCTGCAACAGCATCATGACGATTGAATACGCTTCCTCTCCGGTCGAGCAGCCCGGCGTCCAGACACGGATTGATTCGGCGGATTTCTTATTGGTAACAAGCGGGTGGATGACATCCCGTTTTAGCGCTTCCCATGCGGCGGCATCGCGGAAAAAAGAGGTCACCCCGATCATAAGGTCCGCCGCAAGACGATCGATTTCGTCGGGATTTTTATCGAGCAGCACGATATAATCCTCGATGCTTGCAAGCCCCCGGAGCGACATGCGGCGCTGCACCCTGCGGGCAATCACCGTTTTCTTGTAATCATCAAACCGGAAATCCGCTTTTTCGCGAATAAACTCCAGCAATGATTTCAGGGAAGACTGATTTTCCAGCCTGGCAGCATCAGGCAGTCTTGAGATTGCACCCACCAGGGCGACCAGACGCAGAGCGATATTTTCAGGGGTAAGCACCTCATCGATAGCTCCCGCTTCAATGGCTGAATTGGGCATCCCGGTAACTTCCGCCGTTTCCGGATCCTGCACCAGCACGGCTCCGCCCTTGCATTGCACCTCCCTCACGCCGCGCGACCCGTCGGTACCCGCGCCGGAGAGAATCACGGCTATGGCGCTTTCCCGGGCGGTTTCTGCAAGAGAGCAGAAAAAGGTGTCGATCGGCAGATGCACGCCCTCTTTCCGGCGTAGTTCCGCACGGAACCGCTCCGAATCCATCGTAATATCGTGGTCCGGCTGGTTGACATACACTTTCCCTTTTTCGATAGCCATGCCATTGGTTATCGCGATGATTTCGCGTGAGGGAAATTGTTTGCGCAGGATTTCGGGAAGCAGGCTTTTTTTATCGGCAAGAAGGTGCTGGATGAAGACGACGGCGGCCCCGAACTCCGCCGGAAGCGTTTCGAGCACCTTCTTGAAAGGGTCCAGGCCCCCGGCAGAAGCGCCTATACCGATTATTGGAAAGCCGATTTTTATTTCCGGATGGTTTGCCGAACCGGCAGCATTCATTAAGCGTCCTCCCGCTGTAATTGAACAGCAAGTTCCACGGCATAATTGCCGGTCATGTAAAAACCGTACCAATATATATATAGTTCAATTGATAATCAAATAAAGGATGGAAGGCGCAATGGAGCAGAGGCTATGCGGTTGAGGTGCGGTGAATGCGTGGTCGCCTCTATACAATTCTTACTTATAATCCTTTGTGAGTTTTCTGCCTGATGGAGAGGTTGGACCATAATTCCCATGATTTATCTGGTTACCTTGATCCCGAAAAATCACTCCAGCCACAAGAATCAGAGTTCCGACGGTTATTTATTCGAAAGTTAACGCAGCATTTACGTGTTTTTTCCGGTGTTTGCTACCCTGAAAGAGGGCGTTGCGGGAGGGGGAGGGCGTTTGCCTTCAGGCAAACATCGCCTCCCCCTTCCGCTGGAAGGGGTGTGCCTAAAGACGCGTGCCTTTTGCGGCTTTAGGCCAGGGGGAACCGCCATAGCGGTTCCCCCACCAACAATACTGGAATCAATCTCCTCTCTCCCTCAATCGGGAAAGAGTATTTTTTCCTGTGCATTATTTCGCATATACTATTGTTCAATAACGATTATCAAAAAACCTCCGGTAGAAAGAACCCCATGCCCCGGCTGAGCGACCTGTTATCCGACAAACTCAAGGCACAGCTTCTCGCGGAAGCGAAAAAAAAAGGCTCCGCCCGTGCAGCCGCCCGCGCCGAGGGCAGCGCCGCCCGCCCCTCCCAAGGCTTTCCCCTCGCCTGCGGTCGTGCATCATGAACGCCGGCAGGGCGAGCGACATCCGCTGCCCGCGCTGCCGGTCCCTGATTTCGTGGCAGTGGATGTCGAAACCACGGGGCTCGATTTTTCGACCGATCGCATCATCGAAATCGGCGCCGTAAAGTTTATCGGCGGGAAGGCCGCGGGCGACTTCTCGTCCTTCGTCAATCCCGGCATGCCGATCCCGGCGCTCATTACCGACCTTACCGGCATAACCGGCGCCGATACCGCGACCGCGCCGCTCTTCGAAACCGTTGCTCCGAATCTCCTGGCGTTCATCGGCGACCTGCCGGTGTGCGGCCACCAGGTCATATTCGATCTCACCTTTATCAACAAGGCGCTCGAACGGTGCGGGCTCCATACCATCGGTGAGAAGTCGCTTGACACTGCGCTCCTCTCCAAGATCCTGCTCGACAGCGGCATGCGGTTCTCGCTCAAATCGGTGAGCGACAGCCTCGATGTCACCCTTGACAATGCGCATCGCGCGCTCTTCGACGCCCGGGCAACCGGTGAGGTCGCGGTTCTCCTGTTGCCGAAGCTCTCGCGGCTTCCGCAGCGCGTGCGGCAAACCATGGCGGCGGCGGCCCCGGCCTCGTTCCTGAAATCGCTCATCTTCAAAACGCTGGGCGACTCCCGGCCGCGCGTGATCGTCCGTGAGCGGGGCGACGCCACGGCCATGGCGAAACTGGCATCACCGGAAACCTTCCGCGAGATCGATGTCGAGGCGGTGAA
Source organism: uncultured Fibrobacterota bacterium (assembly GCA_963803935.1). Lineage (GTDB taxonomy): Bacteria > Fibrobacterota > Chitinivibrionia > Chitinivibrionales > Chitinispirillaceae > BOG-1184. Next base: position 15,298 of record CAWDOZ010000071.1, read on the forward strand.
GGCGATCTTCTCTCCGGGCGGACGGCTCGAAAAGACGCTGCCGGCTTTTGATCTGCGCGATTCGCAGCGGACCATGGCCGCCGATGTCGCGGGCGCCTTCAACACGAGCTCGATGCTCGTGGCCGAGGCCGGTACCGGCACCGGTAAATCGCTCGCCTATCTCGTTCCCGCGGCGCTCTGGGCGCTCGAAAACGGCTGCCGCGTCCTCGTTGCCACCCGGACGCGCAACCTGCAGGACCAGCTCCTGTCGAAGGAACTTCCGCTCGTTAACCGTCTCATGGACGGAAAGCTGCTGTTCAGCACGCTCAAGGGCCGGGGAAACTACCTCTGCCTGAACCGGTTCGAACGGCTGCTCCGCGGCGAGGCCGGGAATCTTTCCATTCGCGAGCGTTTCGCCATCCTCCCGCTCATTCCGTGGGTCGAATCGACCCTTACCGGCGATATCGAGGAGCAGAACCAGTTCAACCCCAAGTGGTTCGGGAAGGTGTGGGACCTCATTTCGGCCGAAGGCCGGGGATGCGAGGGACGCCGCTGCGGCTTTTTCAAGACGTGCTTTCTGCAGCGCGCCCGGCAGAAGGCCGCAGGATCGCACCTGGTTGTCATCAACCACGCGCTGTTCTATGCGGAAATGGGCATGGCGAACCCCTTCCTCGGGCCCATCGACTCCATCATATTCGATGAGGCGCACCACCTCGAATCCGGCGGCCACCGCTGCCTGCGCGTGGAGCTCGACACCAACCGCATCTCCCTGTTCCTCGAAGAGCTCAACAATCTCGTCCAGTCAATGGTCGACCTCAAGGGCAGCATGGGGATTGCGGCATGCGGCAAGGACCTGAAGTCGCAGCTCAAGCGCGTGCGGAAGTACTCGCAATCGCTCCTCGAATCGGTCCAGGAGTGGGCGAAGGCCCACCGGGGGGAAGACGGCGGGCGGGCCGAATACCAGATCCCGGTTCACGAGGGCGACTGGTCGGCGAACGTCGAAGCCCCGGCATTCAACACCTCGCTCGAATCGCTGCGCGACCTGCTCTACCAGTTGAAGCAGGAGCTCGCCGCCGACGGCGGGAGCGACCTCGAACCCATGAAGGAAGCCGCGGGTTCCTGCCAGGAGCGGACTTCCCAGCTCATCGCCGATCTCGGCTATCTCATTGCGGCAAGAACCGAAGACCACGCCTTCTGGGTCGAGGGGAATTTTGACAAGGGGTGGACCAAACTGTGCGGCGTGCCGCTCGACATCGCGGCGCTGCTCTCCCCGGTCTGGCAGGCATGCCGCGGCGCCGTCGTCTTTACCTCGGCAACACTCTCGGTGGCGCGGTCGGTCGATTACTTCTTCAACGGGGTCGGGCTCGAACCGCTCCGGGAGCGGACGGCTGTTTCGTTTTATCCGGCTCCCTTCGCCGGCAATCAGACGATCATGGGGGCGGTGCGGCACGCGCCGGACCCGGACTCCCGGGAATTTCCAGCCTATATCGCCGCCATGGTCGGCGACCTCCATGCGGCGCATGGGAAGAATATCCTGGTGCTCTTTACCGCCAACGCACTGCTGTCCGAAACCTATGCCTGCCTGCGCGCGAATGGAGCGATTGCAAAGCAGAATATCCTCGCCCAGAACATAAGCGGCGGCAGGCATGCGCTCCTCGAACAGTTCAAGGGAGACCGGAAGATGATCCTTCTCGGGACCGACAGTTTCTGGGAAGGCATCGATGTTCCGGGCGAAACCTGCGAAATCGTCATCATCACGCGCCTGCCCTTCCCGGTCCCCACCCATCCCCTGACCATGGCGATTTCCGAAAAGATGAGCCGTCTCCACGGCGAATCCTTCATGTCGTATGCGGTGCCCGAGGCGGTCATCCGCTTCCGGCAGGGAAGCGGACGGCTTATCCGTTCCGCAACCGACCGGGGAGCGCTCCTGGTCCTCGATCACCGCATCCTTACCAAAGGGTATGGAAAGCATTTCATCCGGTCGCTTGACGGGTCGTTCCAGGCCTTCGACGACCGGACCGCCGCCCTGGACGGCATCAGGGGCTTTTTCGAGGAGGGCCCTTCGGCCGGTGCCGGCTCTACGGTGACCTATGTGCCCTTTGACGAGGTGTAATACATGATCCGGAAGCTACCCTGGCTCGCCGCAGCCCTGCTCCTTGCTGCACACTGCGGTTTTTACAGTTTTTCGGGCTCCTCGCTGCCGAGCGACCTGAAAACCGTGGAAATCCCGGTTTTCGGGAACCAGTCGCTCGAATCGGACGTGGCGGATGCGACAACGAGCGCGCTTTCCACGGCTATCGTCACCGGCAACCTGCTCAAGATAGTCCAGCACGACGGCAATTCCACGATCACCGGGAACATCACCTCCTATACCAATGTTCCCTATACCTTCAGCGCCAGCGATACGCGCCAGGTGAGCGTCCAGCAGTATGTGGTCCGGATAACCGCTTCGATCGAGTTTACAAACAACAAGAAGAACAAGGAAATTTACAAGGGGACGCTCACCGGCGAGGGCGTTTACAATTTGCAGACGGAATCCGAACAGACCGGCAAGACCAGGGCGATAACCCAGCTGGTTACCCTGATCATCCAGAACTCGGTACAGGGCTGGTAGATTCCCCGCGGATACGGTTACCGGAAGATGGGCACAACGACCAGACAGGCTACAAACACCAGCCATATGCCGAATGACAACACATTGATCCACCGGTTACGCACCGCCATCGGCACCGGCGCGAATACTCCTCTGATCCTCTCCATTTAGAATCCTCCAGTCATAGCTGCTGCAGAATACCTTCTGCCGGAGAAATCCAGGGTCGGAACCGACGACTCCCGACAGCTAATGATATCATTCCGCCGACGGAAAGGCAACCTGCCGCAACGGCGACCGGCGATCCTGCTTGACAATACCGCCTCGGCCGGATATAATCGAATCCGGGAGCTCAGCATGATAAGCGTCATTGTCTGTACGGCACAAGAGGAAGAGGCTGCAGCGGTCCACGAGCGGAACGTCGTTAAAACCATCGGCGCGCCCGTCGAATACCTGCGGATCGATAATCGGGGCAGAGCAACGGGAATCTGCTCGGCATACAACCGCGGGGCAAGGGCGGCACGGGGCAACCTGCTGGTCTTCGTCCATGACGATGCCTATTTCATGCAGCCGGGCTGGGGCACCGTTCTCAATGGTAAATTCTCCGGCGACCGGACGCTCGGCATGCTCGGGGTCGCCGGGACGCAGTATCTCTGCCGCGACAGGATGTCCTGGACCGCCGCGGGAATGCCCTTCATGAAGGGCAGGGTGGTCCACGATATAGCCTCGTCCGGGGAGTTTTTCATGTCGGCGTTTTCAACCGAGCCCGGCGACAGTGAGGTGGTCGCGGTTGACGGTCTCTTCTTTGCAATCCGGCGCGACCTGTTCGGCCGGATACGGTTCGACGAGGAGAACTTTGACGGCTACCACTTTTACAACCTCGACATCTGCATGCAGGTCCGCCGGACCCATTGCATCGCCGTTACCTGGGATATTCTCATCAAGCACTGCTCGGAAGGCAACCCCGACGACGCGTGGCGGAGATATGGCCGGAAATTTCTTGAAAAGTACCGCGACGAGCTTCCGGCAAGCTGCAGCGACGGGGGTGAACCGGATTTCACAAAGGAGAGAGTCCCGGGACTCAAATATGATCTGCGGAGCAAGGCGGGGAGGGAGATTATATGTTGATAAGAGATTTGATGGGCAGATAGTTACTTTGGTGGGGGAACCATAAAAATGGTTCCCCCTGGCCTAAAGCCGCGAAAGGCACGCGTCTTTAGGCACACCCCCTCCAGCGGAAGGGGGAGGCGATGTTTGCCTGAAGGCAAACGCCCTCCCCCTCCCGCAACGCTCTCTTTTAAGGTAGAAAAAACATAAACGACAACTGATTATTGATAAATCCCCCCTAAACCCCCCTTAATAAGGGGGGCGCCGAAGGCGGGGGATCCGAAGGCTAAATCAGCAATCTTCCCGCTTATCTGAAATGTAACCTTGCATCTACGTCTCTCTGTATTTTAATCTTTTGACGTTGCGTTAGCGAGGACAGAGGGTGACTGCTGAAGCGAAGCGAGGCAGGCAGTCTGGGGAGACACAGGCGCAAGGCGCCGCATGGCTCCCCAGACCGGCTCGGCTGTGCCGAGAGCCCGGCGGAGGCGCGCCGCTGGCCGCCCCACGGGGCGGCCAGCGGAACGCCCGGAAGTTGACTTTGCTTTAATCTATTGAATCTTTACAAGCTTCAGCCGCTTATCAAAATTCGCCGCTTTCATCGCGACTATATAAACATTCGACCCCATCGCCGCATCCCGGCCTTCGCCGCAATTCCATACCGTCTCATAGTGCCCCGCAGCGTAAAGTCCCTTCGCGAGCTGCTTTACAAGACTTCCCTTCAGGTCGTACACATCGATCTCGACCGCCTGTTGCGATTGTCCATTTATTGGCGGTACATCGAACGCAATCCGCACCGACCCCTTGAACGGGTTCGGGTACGCTCCGGCGAGGTCAAAGGCGCCGATCGCCGCGCCTTCGGGAACGGCAACCGTTCCCATGATAATTCCCTGCGGTAAATACCGTGCGTCGGCTCCGCCGGAAGTCTTGAATACCGCCGGGTACTGTTTACCGTTAATCCACAGGGTAAAGGCGATTTTTTCCGCATTGCCAAGGCCGTCTTTCTGCCCGGTCAACCGGTTGGTCCCCCATACCGGAAACGCGGCGATACCATGGATGACCGCGCCGGAACCGACCAGCCTGCCCGACTCGTCCCAGGCGCCGATCTCGCAGCTATCCGGGGCCGCACCGCTCCCGAAGGAGACCCGGGTAACCAGCACGGACGCGTTGTCTCCGGTATTGGCATGTTTCGGATAGTGGCGGGATTTCGGCAGCCGCAGCATCCCCCCTGCACGGGCCGCCAGCTTGGCAACACCGGAATCGGCATAGGTGAGCGTTGCGGAATCGGTCAGGTAGACGAAGTACCCCTGCCCCACAACCAGTGAATCCATCTCCTCGACCCCGAATGACGGCCAGTAGATATCGCCGTCGTTATCCTTGACCATCATGATTTGAGCGGCGATCCCCGACAGTGCCGCCGCTATCGGCAGGTCGGTCTGCGGCAGGTATCCCAGAAGGTTCCACCCCTGCAGCAGGGTAATCGGTGTGGCGAATGCCGGTATCGCCGACCCGGCCGTGCGCACCGTATCGGGAGCGTAGCTATACATCTGGTAACCGACGCCGGTTTGCAGGACGATCGAATCGCTGATCCCCATGGTCGGCATATACACCCGGCCCGAAAGCGTTTTTACCAGAATGAAGTTCTGCCGGCCCGCAACTGAGGCCGAATCGCCGAAAACCGCCGAGGCATTCGAGTCCGAGGGCCGGATGTTGAGCGAGATCATGTTCCAGCCCGCCTCGACCGGCACCGTGTCGCTGAAGAGCGTCGCAAAAGTCCAGCTTCCGGACCAGGCGCTCGATCCTCCGGCATTTACCGCACCGACCCTCCAGTAGCAGGTTGCGTTCTGGCAGAGTGCGGGCAGCGTCAGCGTCGTCGGGCCGATCCCATTGTAAACCGAAGCCGGGCCGCAGAAATCCGCCGAGGTTGACAATTGTACCGAATACGATGCCGCCCGTGCCGAGGAGTTCCAGGCAAGGCTCAGGCCGAGCGGCGATACCAGCGCGCCGGAGCAGGGCGCGGTGAGGGAGGGAATATCCGGCGGTGCGACCACCGTCACGAAGCTCCAGGTTCCCGACCATCCGCAGGTGCCGCTGCAGTTGGTTGCCTCGGCACGCCAGTAATAGGTTGCCTGGTTGGCAAGACCGCTCACCGAAACCGTCGACCCGGAAAGGCCGGTCCGGGAATAAACCGTACTGCCGAAGCCGGCCGCTGTCGCGACCTGCACCTGATAGAGTGCCGCATAACCGGCGGAATTCCAGGAAAGGCTTACCGTGACCGGCTGGTTGGCGCTTCCGTTTGCGGGGGAGGAGAGCGCCGGAAGGGTTGGAACGCTGAGCGCCGTGAAGCCGGACAGGTTTTCTATGCCGCCTCCGGAATAGAGCGGCCTGCCGCCTCCCGGCAGCGTTGCGACGGCCGGGACCTCGGCCTGGGCGGCATAGTTCCATACCCTGAAGTAAATCGTGTCGCCGCCCTGCAGCCCGTCGGTTGTCGAGGAATAAAAATCCTGCCCGACAACATCGATATTTTTGTTATGGATGCTGTCCCACACGGCGCCGCCCACACAGAGTCCAGCTTTACTGAAAGCGCCGATTTCATCGTAAGCGCCGAGCGGAGCGCCGTTCAGGGTCGGGTTTGTGCTTGTTAATAATTCGATCGACATGGTTGAGCCGGTAGCGGTATCGAACACAAAATGAACGGTAGTAAAGTTCCAGGCATTCGACCAGCCGCTCGCTCCCGCCGAATCGAAGGCCTGCACGCGCCAGTAATAGGTTGTTGAGGGGGAAAGATTATTCAGCATTACCGATGACGCGCACCCGGTCTGGTCGAACGTCGTCGCGGAGAAATTCGAAACAATGGCCGCCTGCACTTCATAGGCCCCGGCAAGGGGGTCGGCAGTCCAGGAGAGCTGTTCGAGAATGTGCTGTCCGGGAATACCGTTTTCAGGAACGCTTAAAACCGGGACTGAAGGCAGGGGAACTGCACCAGTGCGGGCGGCACAGGCAATAACAAAAGCACCCGCGAGACGGATCCATTTCGAGGATGATGCAGATGCTCTTTGCGTCAAAACCCGCTCCGAATACGATTAATGTGTCAGGTAGTCCGACCCGAACCCTGTCTCTCGCACCACCGTACCGCCGGTTCCGGATAATTATAGCATACTTACCGCAGTTTGTGGACCGGGAGGATTATTCCGCCGGGGGATTCCCCCGATCGGCCTGCTGCGGGTTGGTCGGCCGACCTGCAGTCCGGCATGCCCCAGTGGCTAATATGATTTGCGTCAGTGTCTAAAACAAGGGGATTGAAGCAGGCTTGGGGGTCGGCAGCGATGCCGGAGAGTGCGGGTTGATTGGATACCTTGACACTGCAGGCAAACGTCCGGTCGCCTATTCGGGCCGATACCGCGTCGGGTCTTCGATTCCCGCCTCAATAAAACCTCGCCTGCGGATGAGGCAGCTGTCGCAGGCCCCGCAGGCAAAGCCGTCCGGCGTGGGGTCGTAGCAGGAGTGGGTAAGCCCATAGTCAAGACCGAGGGAGGCGCCCCTGCGGATAATGGCGGCCTTGGTGAGATCGATGAGCGGCGTATGAATGGCAATGCGCCTACCTTCGACTCCCGCTTTGGTAGCAAGATTGGCCATTGCCTGGAAGGCGCTGATAAATTCGGGCCTGCAATCAGGATAGCCGGAATAGTCGATTGCATTGACGCCGATGAACAAGTCGGTTATACCAAGAATTTCCGCCCAGCCCAGCGCGAAGGAGAGGAAAATGGTGTTGCGCGCAGGCACGTAGGTTGAGGGGATCCCGGTTTCGGCCGAGAGATCGCGATTCTTCGGAACCTCGTTTAACGAGGTAAGCGAGCTGCCGCCGAAGGCACGGAGATCGATCGCGACGATCCGGTGTTCTACGACGCCCATTGCCGCGGCCACCCGTTTTGCGGCATCGAGTTCGACGCTGTGGCGCTGCCCATAGGAAAAACTCAGGGCGTAGAGCCCATAGCCTTCCGCTCGCGCTATCGCCGCGCAGGTCGCGGAATCGATGCCGCCGCTGAGCAGCACAATACAAGTTTTCGCCGGTGCAGCCATCATACCCCCCGCCGTTCGCCCCAGAGAATCTTGTGCAGCTGGACTCCCAGCCGCACCGGCGCGTTCTCTTCGATAATCCATTCCGCCAGCGCCGCCGGCGGCAGTTGCGCCATGTTCGGGGAGAAAAGCACCTGAACCGATTCGTGGAGCGCCTCGCGGTAGACAACGGCGAGCGCCCAGTGAAAATCGTTTTTATCCGATATGACGAACTTGCACTCATCGCCCGCAGTCAAGCGATTGAAATTCTTTTCCAGGAACGAGTTTTCGTACCCGCTCGACGGGCATTTTATGTCGACAATCCGCAGGACCGGAGGCGGGACCAGGCCGATATCCTGCGACCCGTTCGTTTCAACGAGCACGGTATAGCCGAGGTCGAGGAACCGGTTGCACAGGATCGGCGTTTCGGGCTGCAGCAGGGGCTCGCCTCCGGTGACCTCGACAAGCCGGGTCCGGTGGGTCCGTACCTCGTCGACGATGGACGATAGCGCCTGCTCCGTACCTTCATGCTGAGCGTATCCGGTGTCGCAGTACCTGCACCGGAGATTGCAGCCGGCAAGCCGGACAAACGAGCAAACCCTTCCCGCATGGGTAGATTCGCCCTGGATGCTCTTGAAGATTTCGCTGACCTTCACCATGTCCTATTTGCAATAGGCAGCGCAGCTGCCCGGTGTTTCGTACACCTCGATTCGCGACACTTTTCCGCTCCAGTCCGCAAGCTCCTCTTCGAGCTTTTCGTAAATATAGCGCGCGATATTTTCGGATGAGGGGTTGATGCCGAGCGGATCGAGAACGAGGTTGAGATCGCTGTGGTCGAAGACATTCAGAATGGAGCGTAGATGGCCTTTCAGTACCCGGAAGTCGATGCCGAGGCCGGCGACATCGAGCGTTTCACACTCGACCCTGGCGCGAACGAGCCAGTTGTGGCCATGGAGCTTTTCGCAGGGCCCCTGGTAGTTTTTAAGCCGGTGCGCGGCGGAGAAGGTGGATTCGACGGAGATTTCGTACATGGTTTTGTTGCCTTTGGTGGTAATTTAGAACCTTTTGACCTCTCCCCGGCGCGAGCGCCGCCCCTCTCCCGCAAGAGAGGGGAACCGGGAATGAGTAACAAGGGAGTGTGTGGATCCGATCTGCTTATAAAATTACAAGATATCTTTGGCCTTATTCAGCCAAAGATTAAGACACTCTGCATCGTCCGCGACCCCGGTGCGGTCATATAGTTTTATGAAATCCACAAGGTCTTGCGTCTGTTGTGAAGTGATTCCCTTTTCAGACAATTTGTCAATGAGCATTGTATTGGCTTTGTCTTTTGAAAATGTTTCGGTTCGCCTGACGCCGGAAAAGGCGAGGACCCAACCTTCAATCGTAGGTTGTGCACAGCCGCCGATTATTCCGATCGATGGGAAATCAGTTTGAGCTCGTGAGAGGCCTTTTTCCATGTCACTCATGCGCTTGAGATGCGTTTTTTGCCTACCATCAATATCACGCGAAAAGGCAAGAATGTTGAAACCATTTTCCTCGGCTTCAAGACAGGCTCTATATACGCTTTGTTCATCACCCTTCAAGTCATCCTCATCCTGATTTTCATCTGCCTTATATTTGTGAATATCTTTCCATTTCTTCCCGTAAACCACTTGCCATCCGGAATCTTTGACTTTTTTCAATAGTGTTTCAAGAACACCGGGCGTACTGCCATCCTGATAAGGAACCCCCCTGGCCCAGCTTCCCAGTTCATTATTTCCTTCTCCGGCAAGATACACTTTTTTCTCTATTTGTACCGATGGAGAGGAATTCATTTATCACCCGTAAGTTTTTTTTCGGTTTCACCATCCGCATAACTGAGCCATAATTCTCCCAATGCATAAACTTTCGCCCGCTGTTCAAAATTGGTCGTCTTATTCATGGGCATTACCTGAGTACCCTTCTCGTCGTCCCGCCAGAGGATGGAGACCTCTTCGGGCTCCATCTCGTTAATGACAAGCGGACTGTGCGTGGCGATGAGGACCTGAGTGGTTTTGGAGAGCTCACGGATGATGGTCATGATTTCTTTGATGCGGGAGGGATGGAGCCCGTTTTCGGGTTCTTCGATGAGGAGGATGGATGCGGGTTCGAGGTATTGGAGAGTGGAATAGGCTAAGTAATAAAGCATCCCCTCGCTCATAAAAGCCGATGCCACTTGAGAACCATTTTTAAGTTTGACGCTTAGCATTATTTGTTTATCATTAATATTTTCCAAAATTATATCTTCGACCGTAGGAAACAAACCACCTATTTTTTCGCGAATTTTGAGATAATCCTTGAGTTTCCTTTTCATTAGTGAATCGAGAACGCTTGCCAGACCGTAGCCTTTTTCCTCAAAATCAATAGCCCCGGCAGATACAATATGTCCGCCAGGAATGCGAAGGGAATCTGGATCGAGGCGCACCATTCTAGGCAAAGCCAGCTTTATGTCTGGACAGTTTTTTGAATAATACTCTTTAAAGAAATCCTGCTGTTTATGGATATTGTTTTCATACCAATATCTCATTTGTGTTACCTGATTCCACGACCTTTTAGCATTAATTTCCTCTCCGTTTTTTGGTTTCAACCTTTCCGAAATTTGCTGAGTTCCAAGAAGATTCAAGTCGTATTTAAAGCCATATTGTGCATTATTAAACCTGTTTAGATTTAACGCAATTGATATTTTCGCATTGTCATGAGATCCTGGATCAAATGGAGAAATCAAGGCCCCACCAGAGGGAGCCTTATCAGCAGGATTAAAATGCCCTGCATATAGCTGCATCCCCGTCCGTACCGCCCGCAGCAAGGTACTCTTCCCAGAATCATTCGGCCCGATAACCGCATGTAACGGCGTCAGCTTCATCTCAAGATCTTTTATGCATCCGAAGTTTTGTACCTTCAGGCTCTTAATTTCCATCAGTTTTTCCATAGTGCATCCCCGAACCAGGTTTTATTGCAAAAGCTATCGGTTGTCCTTCCGTCTTTGCCTTGCCGGCGTCGGCCTCGTTTTGAGCTGAAAAAATGCTTTTTCAGCCTTTGCGCAAGCTTTCCGGAGAGCGGGACCATCCTTGAAAATATAATCAATACCTGCTTGATTTCATTCACTATAAATATTTTTAAGACCCAAATTACCCGGCAAGTATTCTATTTTCTTATATAATTAATCATCCATGAGGTATATTTTTATGCATTGTAAAATGGAATCACCCACCGAAACCGAGCGGATGAGCTGCATCTACCGCGTCCTCGACGCCAACCTCAACCGGCTGCGCGAAGCGCTCCGGGTCATCGAGGAGTACTACCGGTTCATCGACGACCGCCCCGAAACCTGTGCAGCGCTCAAGGCTCTGCGGCACCGCCTCATCGCGATTGAAACCACTATCGGCCGCGACCGGCTTCTTGCAAGCCGCGATTCGGAAAACGACTGCTTCGCCGGAGAGAACCGGCCCGAGGAGCTCGACCGGTCGGGCCTCGATACGCTTCTCGCCGCCAATTTCAAGCGCGGCCAGGAGGCGAGCCGGGTCATTGAAGAGTATGCTAAAATGATCGACCCGCCGGGGGGGCCGGAACTTTCTGAAACCGCGAAAAAGTTGCGGTTTAGTCTTTACACATCAGAAAAGGATCTGCTCGGTGGCCAGGGATAAGGAAGAGCGCGCAAAAAAAGCCTCGGAGCGGAAGTCGGTTATCATACGCGAAATATGGGGCATCGTATTTCTCGCGGTGGCGGCTCTTGTCCTCATAAGCCTCGTTTCCCGCTTCCTGAACCGCGATATTCTCGGACCGTTCCTCGGGAGGGCACTTGCCGAGGGGTTGCTGTTCCTGTTCGGCACAATTCCCGTGTTCTTTTTTCCGGTTGTCATCGGCTACATCGGCTGGACCCGGGTGCGCGACAACCGTCCGAATTTCAGGAACATCCTGCTCTATTCCGGTCTCATGCTGGAGCTTTGCGTGCTGCTTGCAGTTCCCCGGCTCGGCAGGCTGCTTGACCATTCATGGCCGGAAATCGGCTCATCCGTCAGTAATAATCTGATCGGGTCTGCGATAATAAAATTGATCGGACCCCTGTTCGACCATCACCCCTTCGGTCCCTTTTTCATATTCGGCATAGGATTCCTCCTTACCGCGCTTTACTGCCTCCGCCTCTCGCCCCTGGCAACGGTAGTAGCGATTTTTGGCGGCTGCAGGAAACTATTCTCCGCTGTTGCGCCGCTCTTCGAGAGGATTAAATCCGACCCTTATGGTGCCGAATCGCAGGACGTCCCGCCCGCTCTTCCGGTAAAGGAACCCACGACGCGCCGCCAGGTGGTCAAGCTGCCTGCCGATGAGGTGCCCTTCGAGGCCTCATCCCCTTCGCGGGAAAAAGCGGCTCCCGCGGTTGCGCCTGTTGCGAAGGCGGATGATGCGCTTGACCCTGCCGAAGCCGAGCTGCAAAGACAGTTCGACGAGGAGCTCGCCTCGTTCAGGGCGAAGAAGCGCGAACCGATAAAGATCATGACCGTTGAAACCAGTGAAGTGGCGGCCGAAGAGGAGCCGGAAATCGATACGGTCAGGTTCCGGGACAAGGGCGAAGAGCCGAAAGCAAAGGTTAAACCGCACGAGGCGATTGCTGCATTGCCGGTGGCCGCTGTTCCCGAAGTGGCGCCTGAGCAGCAAAAGCCCTATGAGATCCCGAGCGCTTCAATCCTGCCGGACCCGCCCCAGGTTTCGGACACCATCAATAAAGAGGATATCGAGAAAAACTCGATGATCCTCGAAAAAACACTCGCAAATTTCGGCGTCGAAGGCAAGGTAGTCGCGGTGAGTCCCGGACCGGTGGTCACGCGCTACGAAATCGTGCTTGCGCCGGGTGTCAAGATCAACAAGGTGGTTAATCTCCATAACGATATCTCCATGGCGGTCGGAGGGCAGCCGATCCGTATCGAAGCGCCGATCCCGGGAAAATCAGCGGTCGGCATCGAACTCCCCAATTCGCAGCGCCAGATCGTCTATTTCAAAAACATCCTCACCTCCGAGACCTTTCTAAAATCGAAAGCCAAGCTGCCGGTCGTCATTGGAACCAATATCTCGGGCGCGCCGTATGTTGCCGACATTTTCAAAATGCCCCACATGCTCATCGCCGGGCAGACCGGATCGGGCAAAAGCGTCTGCATCAACTCCATCATCGCCAGCATGCTCATGACGAAAAGGCCAGAAGAGCTGCGGCTCATCATGATCGACCCGAAAAAGGTGGAGCTCTCTTTTTATAATGGAATTCCCCACCTGCTCTCCGCCGTTGTCACCGAATCCAAGGAGGCGGTGAAGGCGCTGCACTGGGGTGTCGGCGAAATGGAGCGGCGCTACCGGCTCCTCGCCAAAGTTGCCGCGCGCAATATCGACTCCTTCAACAACCGGGTCGAAAGCGGGAAACTTAAGGGCACAATTCCCGATGAAGACAATAAAGCACTTCCCTTCATCGTTATCATTGTTGACGAATTGGCCGACCTCATGACCAAGGCGTCCAAAGATGTCGAAACGCTCATACAGCGCATTGCCCAGCTCGCTCGGGCGGTGGGTATTCATTTAATTGTTGCAACGCAGCGGCCCTCGGTGGACATCATAACCGGGCCAATCAAGGCGAATCTGACGTCGCGCATCGCTTTCCGAACCATTCAATCGAACGATTCGAGGACGATTCTCGACCATATCGGGGCCGAGAAGCTTCTCGGCATGGGTGATATGCTTTTTCTGCGCAACGGCGCTCCGCAGATTGAACGGTTCCACGGAGCCTTCCTGTCCGAAGAAGACGTTGAAAAAATCGTCGGAGAAGTGCGCAAGCAGCAGGTGAATATCGAAAAAATCGAAAGTTTCGCCGATGTGGTTGGCGGCGACGACGATGATGAAAGCAGCGTCGGCACCGGTCCTCGCGACGAGTATTTCGACGAAGCCGCCCAGATAATCGTCGACACCGGGCTCGGGTCCACGTCGCTTTTGCAGCGGCGGCTCAACCTGGGGTATGCCAGGGCCGGACGCATTATGGACCAGCTGCAGGATGCCGGAATCGTGGGTCCTCCCAACGGCAGCAAGGCGCGGGAGGTCGTGGTGCGACCCGACGAGCTCGACGAAACCCTGTCCATGTTGCGCAGGCCATAGGTCGGAGTACGACGAGAAACGGTATACTGCGGTATTCGGAGCGGTTTCTGAAAAATAAGCAGGATTTCCGATCCCCCCATCATGGTGGATGGGTTATATCAGGGGGGATTTTTTTATCATGACGTCAGTTTGCGAATCGGCAGAAAACATGAACTGGTACCTACTCCGCAAATATCTTACGCCGATGATCGGCGGCATGGTTTTCCTGCCGCTCTTTCTTTCATTTTCCTTTGCCCAGACGGCGGGGACGGCCCATCCCGAATCGGTTCTTGCACTCATCCGTAAAAATTACAGCCCTGAAAATTCCCTGTCCACGCAATTTTCCCTGACGATTTTCTGGAGTGTCCGGGAGAAGCAGGAGAAGAAGAAGGGAAGTATCGTCCTTGCCGCCGGCAACCGATTCCGGGTCGAGGCCGACCGGGAAACCTGGGTCAGCGACGGCACTACCTTCTGGGATTATACCCCGGCTTCACAGCAGGTTGTCATCAGGCGGCTCGCCGATGTCGACCGGTCAAGTTTGCCCTCGCAGATTTTCACCCGGTATCTTACCGCGTTTCATTTTCAGGAGCAGGACCGGCGCAACGGCGTGGTCCGGCTGTCCGGTAAAAACGACTCGGCTGATGCAGCCTATGCCTCCATTCAGCTGTGGGCGCAGGAGCAATCCGGCCGGATCGACCGCTGTGTCCTGACCGATCAAAGCGGCAATACGTTCACCTATGTTTTTTCCGATACCCGGTTCGGCAGAAATTTTTCCAGGGAGACCTTTGAATTTGCGATTCCGAAATCCGCGCGCATTGTTGATATGCGGAATTAACGCCGCCGCACTGACGCTCATGTCACTATCGGGATTCCCTGCATACGGGAGCTCCTGCGACAGCACGAATGCGATCATCAGCAACAACATGGTCTCTCTTGCCGGCAACGGCGATACCCTGTGGGTTGCAAGCGAAGACCCGAAGCTCGGGCTCGGCCTCAACGACACCATTGCCGGAGCGCTGCGGTGGGGCGGCCAGTACCTGAGCTGCTATGCCAACGACAACCTCCAGTGCACGGTGTACGGCAGCAGGACCATCGCGGCGCTGCTCTACCCCGTTTCACTGAGCGGATCGGGTATCGATTCGACGCGGCCAAACATCCTCTGGCATTACACGCTCAGCACAACGGGGCATTCGGCTCCGGACACCGTATCGATACAATTTCTTACCGCCTCGGGAATAAACAGGTTGTTCGAAATGGACAATGGCGTTTATTCCGGTGGAAATTTTTATTTCTGCTGCCGGGGAGGCGGCATTGTGCAGTGGAACCCTTCAACGCCCGGACCGGCAGGGCTTTCGGGCATGCTTCCCGGCGATCCGGTGCCCTATCCGCTCGACAGCGTTGTCAATACGACCGTTCATCCCCTGTTCGGGACCGCTGCGGCCAACCTCCGCTCGATAGACCGGTACGGCGATTCGGCCCTTGTCGTGGTCAATGCCTCGCGCATCTGGATTTACAACTACGTTCGGAACTCATGGGACTCCACCACGGTCACGGCGGCGCTGCCGAATGCCATGACCCTCGACTCCCTGTCCGTGGTATTTACCAACAGTTTCAGCCCGACGCCGCAGCCGCTTCTGTATGCACTCATGTACTACACCTACCAGAACGCCCTGGATTCGGGCCTGTTCCGCTTCCACTACGGTACGAAGACCTGGTCGCTCATTTTAAGCCCGCCGCAGACGGTTATCGCCCCGGCAAGCCGCGGATGTCTTTACGCCGTCGACAAGGGATCCAACAAGATCCAGGTTTTTCGCGACTCCCTGCCCGATGCCGATACCCTGACCCTGAGCCAGCCGCTGGTCCCCGGCGTCATCTTCCTCAACAGGCTTAACATAACAGAAAATCCGCAGCCGCAGCAGTACAACGACATCCTGTTCGTGCCCACGCACGACTCGACCGGGCATCTGTTTATCGCCACGGGAAGCGGACTCTATTACTCCTGGAACGAAGTGCCGGGTATCACTGCCGATACCCTCGCATTCATCGAGCGGGCGAAAACAATCGGCGGCGGCCTGACCGAAACCTATGCCCTGCCGGGCATCCTGAACAATTCGTACAACGGAAGCGATGTGCTGCAGAAGTCTTCCGTGACCTTTGTTTACAAACTGGCCCACGACGCGAACGTGACGATCAAGGTTTACGACTACAATATGCAGTTGACAAAACTGGTGATCAATAACCAGCCGCGGAAGGCCGCAACCACCTCGGGTCGCAGCACCAATGCCGCCCAGGATATCTGGAACGGCACCACCGATTCGGGAAGACTGGCGTCCCCGGGGGTTTACTATTACAAAATTACCGCAAGCACGGGAGAGAGAAGCTTTGGCAAGATCGTTGTTGCAAAGGCCATGCAGGATCCGAAGTAGGCTCCTGCCTGCAATCGGGCTTTTGGGGCTTGCGCTCCTCTGCGCCCCGGTTGCTACTTCGGCAGCGGGAACCGGCGGTGAGGCCGGGTCATACCTGCTTTTGCCGGTAGGCGCCGCGGCTACGGCGCTCGGCGGTGCCGGTACCGCTGCGCCCGACTATTACGGGTCCTGGTGGAACCCGGCAATGGCGGCCACCCTGCAGGATGATCGGATTGCCGCAGGGACGGCTATCAGGACTCTCGGCCGGGTGGATGCCTACGGCTCGTTCGATTTTCGCGTCCCGCCGCGGGTGGGCGTGGGCCTGTTCATGCTCTATCGCGGGGATCCCAGTCTTAACGATCTCCATGATTACGATGAGTCCCTGCTGCCGGCCGCATCGTACACGACGCTCACCTTCATGGGATCGGTCAGCTACTATGCGACACGCAGGCTCTCGCTGGGCGCCTGTTTCAATGTTTTCTACCAGAGCCTTCCGACCTATAACGAAAATTTCGGACTCGGTTATACTTCCGCAACCAGCACCGGCTCCTTTGATTTTGCCGCACAGTACCGCATGATTCCCGGAATCTGGACTCTGGCGGCGGTATTCAAAAATATCGGTACCAAGCTGGACTGGGTCGATGTCGACCCCTACAGCGGCGAGATCGGTGACGACCAGTACCAGCCGAATCTTGTCATAGGATCGAGCCTGGTCACCTCGCTCGGGCAGCGGCCGCTCATCTGGAACCTTGATTGCCGGGTGTCTATCTATGGCGATTCGACGCAGAACTCCGATCAGGGGGAGGCAGCGGTGTCGACTGGCGCAGAGTGGCGTGAATGGGATAATTTCTACATCCGGGCGGGGATCGGCGAAATCACCGTCAACAGCGATTTATTCAATAACCGGACACTCTATGCAAATGAATTCAGTCCCCGGTATTCCCTGGGGTTCGCCTATAATCTTAAAAAATATCTTCACCGGAGCACGTGGTTTAATTATGCAGCGTCAACCGATCGTATCTGGGACGGGTTGGACCAGCAGTTCGATATAGCAATGTCGTTCTGATGAAGCTTTCTAACTGTAAAGAGCAGCGGATCGCCGATCCTTTTGAGAAGAAAGAGCTTTGGGAATCACCATGAGCATCACGTCAGCCGCACGAAAATTATTCCTGGCGAGTGTCCTTTGTTGTTGCGGCACCGCTGCGGCCCAGAGCGTTGCCGAACAGGGGCGGCTCCAGATTGCCGACGAGCCGACGACCCCGCGCCTGAGCGCCATGGGCGGCGCGGGAACTGCGATTCCGGGGGGAGGATTCGGCTTTTATAACGCCGCCTCGCCGGCATTCGCGGACCAGCCGTTCATTTCGGTTGAATACGGCGGCCTGCCGGGAAGCGACGACGCCACCGGCGACCTTACGAGAAGTAAATTGGAAGCGGCCTGGATGAACCGGAAATGGTTTGCCGGCGTCTCGATCTCGAACTGGTCGACGGATTTTCTTACCGCAACCGAACAGGGCATCGGGCCTTCCGCATCCTACCAGCTGCTGCAGGCATCGCTTCTGGGCGGATTCAAGATCGGCCGCTTTGCAATGGGCAATTGCTTCGATTTTTACCAGGATGAGCTGGCCGACCAGATTATCGACAAGGCGTTTACCTGGTCGCCCGGGTTTTTATACCAGCTTGTTCCGGGCAAAGTAACCCTCGGCGGCTCGATGCGCAACTATGTACGTCTTGACACTGCCCTTGCCGGGTTTGCCTGGTTCGGCGGCGCGATAAGCCTTCCGCGCTATGTGCGGGCCGGTGCGGCCTGGACCGATACGCTCAAAGGCGCCTCGATGCCCTTCACCGCCGCCGCCGATCTCGTGTACAGCGAGGTGTACAGGCGTTTGACCATGCCGGTCGGGTTCGAGCTCTGGGTTTTGCCCTGCTTTGCCGCCCGCCTCGGCGTGCCGATCAATAACCAGACCGACCTCGTCCATTTCGGGGTGGGACTGCGAATAAATTCGATTACCTGCGATTTCGACTACGGGCTGACCCAGCCGGGCCAGATAACGGGTGAATCGATCGAGCAGAAATGGCTTCTTTCACTCTCCTACTCCCTCCCCTCCTCACCGCGGAATGATACGTACAAGCCCGGGAGCAGGACATCGGCTCCAATACCGGCAGCGAACCCGAAAGCAGCGCCCGATACCGCGGCGGTCTCGGTTCCCGTTCTGCCCCAGTAGCCGCGGCACGGAGGCGGCTCCCGGGAGCCCTTGCGTCCGCGGTTTTGAGCATGCATTTCGGCACAATCGGGCACTTTTTCCCGATTTCCCGCGTTAAACCTCCCCGGAGCGTCGAAATTATTGTATTTTTTAGAGGATTTTAAAATTCCATTTTCCATCGTTTCCATCAAGCCATTCATTCGCAAAATTAACTTTAAGGATATACCACTATGGGGTCTTCCTTTTTTTCCAACAACCTCGGCATCGATCTCGGCACGGCAAACACATTGATTTATGTGAGCGGGCGGGGATTGCTCATCGACGAACCGTCGGTGGTTGCCGTCGACAAGGTGAACAAATGCGTGAGGACCGTCGGCCTCGAAGCAAAACGCATGCTCGGGCGAACGCCGGACGAAATCGAAGCGATCCGCCCGATGAAGGACGGCGTCATTGCCGATTTCGAGCTCGTCGAGCACATGCTGAAATATCTCATTAAGAAAGTTCAGAAATATCGTTTCTACTTTCGTCCCCGCGCCGTGATCGGCGTGCCGTCGGGAATTACCGAAGTGGAAAAACGCGCGGTGGTCGATTCGGCGCAGAGCGCCGGGGTGCGGGAAGTGTATCTGGTTGCCGAACCGATGTCGGCGGCAATCGGCATGGGCATACCGGTCCATGAACCGTCGGGCAACATGATCATCGATATCGGCGGCGGTACCGCGGAAATCGCGGTGATCGCCCTGAACGGAACGGTCTGCGACATGTCGGTACGCGTAGGCGGCGACGAAATGGACGAGGCGGTTATTTCGTACCTTAAAAAAACCTACAACCTTCTCATCGGCGAAAGCACGGCGGAGCAGATAAAAATCCAGGTCGGGTCGGCATTTCCGCTCCAGGAGGAGCTCGAAATGGAAGTAAAAGGCCGGGATCTCGTCGCGGGTATCCCCAAGACGCTGCGCATTTCCTCCACCGAAATCCGCGATGCGCTCAATGAGCCGGTTTCCATCATCATAGAGGCTGTCAAGCAGGCGCTGGAGCAGACGCCCCCGGAACTATCGGCCGATATTCTCGATAAGGGCATCATCATGACCGGCGGCAGTTCTCAGCTCCGGGGCCTCGACGAGCGGATCCGGCAGGAAACGAACCTCCCGGTCAATGTCATCGATGAACCGCTCACCTGCGTTGCGCGGGGCGCTTTGAAAATCATTGAAAATCTCGACCAGTACCGGCCGGTGCTCATGCCGACCGGGCGGCGCAGCAATCGCTGACCGCAGCTTTGCAGTATACCAAAGTTCCGGATGCAGCGTCTCACCCCTACCGGTTATCGACGGGTACCTAATGAACGGCCGGGCAATCTTCACCGTGTATCGGTTCCATGCGCTGGATAATTGACCTCGTAATACGCTATCGCCTGCTGGTCTCGATGATCGTCGCCTGCACGGCCTCCATCTGGATGATCTCCGGCTCTCCCCGTCAACAGGCGCAAACCGCGCGCCTGCTGGCCACCAGTATCTTCTACCCTGTCCAGATTACCGTCGACCAGGTCGTGAGGGCAAAGAACATCTACGCCGAGAACGGGCGACTGAAAACCGATGTTGCGCTCCTGAATACCGAGGTCGCGCAGCTGCGGGAGGAAGCGGCGGAGAATACGCGGTTACGGGATATGCTCGGATTCGAGCAATCCACCCCGTTTGTGCTCATCCCGGCGAGAGTCGTCGCCCGCGATCCTTCCCCGATTTTCAAGAGTGTCGTGATCGATGCCGGAAAAGACAAGGGCGTCGTACCGTTCATGCCGGTTGTAAGCCGGCAGGGAGTGGTCGGCAAGGTGGTCCAGGTAATGCCCGATTTATCACTTGTCCAATTAATCCGGGATCCGCTCAACCATGTGAGCGTCATGGTCCGCCGCAGCAGGACGGTGTCCATTCTCGAAACCGAGAACGGCGTTGATTTCTTCACGCATCTCCGGGTCCATGAGGATGTTTTGCCCGGCGATACGGTTATTACCACCGGACTCGGCGGCATCTATCCGCGTGGTTTCCTGGTGGGAATCATCAACAAGGTTTCATTCGAACGGGATCCGCTTTTCAAGCGGGCAGGCATAAAGCTGTGCCTGGATATCGACCACATCGAGGAGCTCTTCGTCATTAAACTTCAACCGCAATGGTCGGCATTCAAGCAGCAGCTCGATACCCTGACCCTTGGCAAACCAAAATCATGAACACCGCCTCCGTAAAATGGTTCGGCCTGTTTATTCTCTGCTTCGTTCTTCAAACGACGATTGCGCCGTTCATCGGGATTGCCGGGATCCACCCGGATTTTCCCCTTGTTGCCCTCTTCTTCCTCGGCTTCCGGACCGGCCCGATGCCCTCCTTGTGGGCCGGTTTCTTTATCGGACTTTCGGGAGACCTGTACTCGACCTCGATTCTCGGACAGAACACCCTGTCGAAAACGATAGCCGGCTTTTTTGCAGGGATTTTCAACGAGCGGGTGATGCGCATCGATACGGTCATCCAGATGGTGCTCCTGGTACTCACCTTCATGGTCAATGATGTCGTTTACGTGATAGTGCAGCTGATCAAATCCGGAGGCGGAGGCGGGGAGATCGTCCGGCATTGCATTATCGCCACGCTCCCGCGGGCACTGTATTCGATGGTCTTTGCGATGATTCCGTACCTTAAGAACCACCTTTTCGGGTCTTCCACCCCACGGTTGTAACTTCATGCAGTTTGCCACACATTTACAAGATGAACAGCGGGAACGGAATGCGAAGAGCCTTTTCCTCATAGTCACCGTTGCCGTCTTCTTTCTGCTCATTATTGCCCGGCTTGCCTTTCTCCAGATTATCCAGGCCGATCTCAATATCCGTCTTTCAAAGGAAAACAGCATGCGTCTGCGGGTGATCCTGCCCCCGCGCGGCTGCATATACGATCGCAACGGCGAAATTCTCGCCCGTAACCGCCCCTCCTACTCCATTTGCGTTCTTCCTTCAAAACTTCCTTCAAAAATGAAGTATCGAAGAGAAATCATTGCGAAGCTCTGCTCGATACGCGACTCTGCAGGGGCGGTTGTTTTCGATTCCGTCGAACTCGAAGCTACCCTTAAAAAGGCCAACGGGCGGCGTTACAACCCGACCCGGCTCAAGGAGGATGTGTCGCTTGACCTCATGAGCATCGTGGAGGAACACTCCCAGGAGCTGCCCGGCATCATTGTCGTATCGGAATCACGGCGCGAATACACGCTCGGGGCGTCAACCTTCCATGCGTTCGGATACATGAGCGAAATTCCCGAAGATGAATTCGACTCGCTCAAGGAGAATGGCTACTACTACGGCGACCTTATCGGAAAATCGGGGCTCGAACGGGAGTACGAAAAATCGATGCGCGGCGTCTGCGGCCAGGAGTACATCGAGGTGGATGCCTATGGCAGGAACAAGGGACCGGTCCCGGATGTCCCGCGGGTCGATCCGATCCCGGGAAATAACCTGTACCTGACCATCGATGCCCGCCTGCAGCGGAAGGCGGCGGAGTCGTTTCCGGATTCCCTGAAGGGCGCGGTCGTGGCGCTCGACCCCCGAAACGGCGAGGTGCTGGTCATGTTCAGCCACCCGGGAGTCGATCCGAATATCTTCTCCATGGCCGGAACCCTCCGCAGCAAAACCTGGGCGGCCGTTGCCACCGACCCCAATCTCCCGCTCAACAACCGGGCCATTTCCGGAGTCTATCCTCCCGGCTCTACCTTCAAACTGGTCACCGCCCTGGCCGGGCTTGAAACCGGGGAACTCACCGCCGCCAGCAGGATGGCCTCCCCCTGCACCGGCGCCTACCGGTTCGGATCGCGCATCGCGCACTGCTGGGAAAAGCGCGGCCATGGCTTTCTCGATCTCATCGGCGCCATCCAGCAGTCCTGCGATGTGTATTTCTACCAGGTGGGGCTCATTCTCGGCGATGCGGCCATCAATAAATACGCCTCAATGATGGGACTGGGTGCGCCGACCGGCATCGACCTGCCCAATGAAAAGGAGGGATGGATCTCGGGAGAAGCGCTCTATAACCGGCGATACCGTTCGAAGGGCTGGGTCTGGACGCGCGGTCTCCTGCTGGACATGGCAATAGGCCAGGTCCAGACCGTCACCCCGTTGCAGCTCGCCATGGTCGTCGGCGGCCTGGGTAACGGGAGTGTGGTGTACCGGCCGCACATCGTCAAAGAGGAAAGAAACCGCGAAGGCGCGGTAGTTAAGGATTTTTTGCCGGTTGTTAAAGATTCGCTCAGGTTCAGGCCATCCACCATTGCAACCCTGCACGAGGCAATGGTCAAGGTGATCGGACCGGGCGGAACCGGCGGACTCGCCGCGGTTCCCGGAATTCCGGTAGGCGGAAAATCCGGCAGCGCCCAGAATCCCCAGGGGACGAAAACGCACGCACTATTCATCGCCTGCGCGCCGATTGACAACCCAGTCATTGCTGTTGCGGTTGTCGTCGAAAACGGCGGCCATGGCGGGGGCGTTGCCGCACCGGTTGCCGGCAACATTTTGCGCTGTTTTTTCTCGGAGACCGAAGAGGGAAAGGCAATCGCAGCGAAGTATAAGGCCGCGGCCGATGCAGGCAAGGCGGAGAAACCGGCCTTCTCCGGGCGAAGCGATTAGCGGCTATCGCCCGGAGAACGTCGGGCGGCATCGGCAGGCAGCAAAGGTGACAGGTACTATGGAAGAAAAAAAATTCATCAGGTTCGATTTCCCGATTTTCTGGACCGCGATGGCCCTCTGGGTCATCGGGATTTTCATGGTATACAGCGCCACCTATACCGCCGAGACGGGACCCCTGGCCGGGCTCTACAAGCAGCAGATCATGTGGGTAATAATGGCGATCTGCATCATCATCACCATCACCTCCCTTCCCGGACGCTTCTTCTTTTCATTTGCCTACATCCTGTTCGGCCTATCCATCATGCTGCTCCTGCTGGCACTTGCCAAAGGATCGTCGGCCAAAGGCGCGGAACGATGGATTGCCATCGGCGCATTCAAGCTGCAGCCCTCGGAGTTTGCCAAGATCGGGCTGTTACTCGCCCTTGCCCGTTACCTGTCCGACCACGACCTGAGCCTCGAAAAGATTTCGACCTTCGTTATGCCTGCTATACTGATCGGTATCCCGTTCCTGTTAGTGCTCAAGCAGCCCGACCTCGGCACCGCGCTGGTATCCGGGGCCATGG
This sequence comes from uncultured Fibrobacterota bacterium, assembly GCA_963803935.1. Lineage (GTDB taxonomy): Bacteria > Fibrobacterota > Chitinivibrionia > Chitinivibrionales > Chitinispirillaceae > BOG-1184. The sequence goes on from CAWDOZ010000071.1 coordinate 38,964, forward strand.
CAATTCCGCTTTTTTACTGGGCTGGCCTGACGCTTATCGAGGTGGTGTTCCTCATATCGCCGATCATCTCGCTCGGCCTTTCGGCGGTTCCCCTGATCATGGGTTTTGCCAATGGGAAGGAGATCGGCTTTGCCGGGGCAATTCCGTGGGGGGTATTTTTTCTGCTGCTCCTGCTGGCGCTCTACATGGCAAGACCGCGGTTTTTCATCCTCGTCGGGGTTATCCTCGCCAATCTCTTTACCGCCACGATTTTTACCATCGTCTGGCGGGTCATGAAAGACTACCAGAAGATGCGGATCATCAGTTTCGTCGATCCGGAGAAAGACGCATCCGGCGCCGGCTACCAGGTGATCCAATCGAAGGTGGCCATCGGATCGGGTTTTTTATTCGGGAAAGGGTACCTCCATGGAACCCAGACAACGCTTTCGTTCTTGCCCGAGCAGCAGACGGATTTTATTTTCTCGGTGCTTGGCGAACAGTTCGGCCTTTTCGGCTGCACGCTGGTCATCTGCCTGTTCTTTTTCCTGGTTTCACGCGGGTTTTACCTCACGCAGTCGGTCCGCAACCGATTCAACAACCTTCTCATAGTCGGCAGCACCTCCATCGTTGCAATCCACGTATTCTTCAACGCCTCCATGGCCCTCGGCATGATGCCGGTGGTGGGGATCCCGCTCCCCTTTTTAAGTTACGGCGGATCGTTTACGTTGACTCTTGCCATTCTGCTGGGACTCATATTTAATGCTAAAAAGTCGGATTAATAAAAGCAAATTCAAATTTCTTTTGGATGGCTAAGCCGAATTCCAAAAGCAAATTCAAATCCTTTTGGATGGCTGAGCCGGGTCACCCGCACGAGGTAGGAGTGCTTCATAATAGGCACCCTGCGGCGGGGACCCACAAGCCTCTGCGAAAAAAGAAGGATAAAAATGCTCCAAAAAAAGAATGCAAAAAAGTCTACTGCAAAAGAGCTGAAAGATTTATCTTTACCAAAGCTTTTGCCCATTGACCTGCCGAAACCCTCGTTCAGCCGAGGAAAATCCGTAGCGAGTGCGCTGCGCCAGAGACGAACCATCCGCGAGATAAGCGACAGGGAGCTGCCTTTGCAGGTGGTTTCAAATCTGCTCTGGGCGGCAAACGGGGTTAATCGCGCAATCGGCCCATTCGGCATTCCGGGAAGAACCGCCGCATCGGCAAGCAACTCGCAGGAGATCGATCTCTACGTTGCCTTGCGGGATGGCGTTTTCCTGTATGATGCCGTTTCCCACCGGCTCGATCCGGTTTATGCCGGCGACCTTCGCATGCTGGCAATCGGCCGCGGCCAGGGCGGCTTCGGCGCACAGGCTCCCCTCCGGCTCATTTACGTTGCGGATCTGGACAAATTGATACATACCGCCGGATACCAGGAACCCGGGCTCAAGGATCCCGAAATTCAGAAATCCTATTATTATGTCGATACCGGGCTCACTGCCGGGAATGTGTATCTGTTTGCAGCCGCGGAAGGGCTTGCTTCGTGGTTCCATAACTGCGACCGGGATGCACTTGCGGCAAAATTGAAGTTGCGTAGTGACCAGCGGATACTGTTCGGGCAGACGGTGGGGTATCCGGAGAAGGAATGAGATACCTTTTATTTATAGATGAATATTCTTTTTGACATTACCGGATGCTGGGCCAGTTTTAGCAGTTCTTCTTTTTTTCTTGCTTCTTATCCTATGGCTGATTTTATTTTATAGCCTCACTATTCTTGCATCCTTGCGAGTTTGCCTTGCCGGTTTTATGGGGAATAATGGTCTAAACTACAATTAAGCTGAATAGGAGAAACCGATGGAAAATTCAAATGGAATCCTGACGAGCCGGTTCGTAAAAGGATGTATCGTATGCCTGATGCCATTGGTTTTGCAATTTTGTTTCTGTTCAAAGAGCAATAGCTCGACAGGTACTAATAGTTCTTCAAGCCAAAACACCTACCTTATTGAAGGTTCGTTGAATGACCCCTCAATATCCTTTGCAATGCGTGATTCTCTTGATGCCTTGGGCGATACAGAGCACGTAGCAAGTTTTACCTATACTTTGCAAAATCTTGCTATTGATACGACCTGGCTGATAATGGCATCAACATGGAATAACATATGGACGAGTATGGAAGGCTTCCGGGAAGACAGCTCTTGGCAGGATGTGCCTGTTTATATTAATAAAATCTACTATCAATCGGCTCAACCTGTAAATCTATGTTGGGTCCAGAATGAGCCGACAAAATTAATGTTTTGTACAGAGTGGTACACTAAATCCTTTATACAAGATACCGTTGCCCAATCAAAATTCAGGATATTGCTTATTAAGCCATGAGGGAATAACTGAAATATGCTTGCCTGGGATGGATTAGAGAATGAACGATGCAATCTCTTATAATGCCTTAGGAATTATATGTCTATTGATAGCAGCTTTTATTGGATTTTTATGGATAATAGATATTAATACCAAGAGTAAGGAAGATTATAAAAATATCTATATATGGGGAGACATTCGCTCAATAATGGTTGCCATTGCTTGTATTATTGGTTCGATAGCCTTCTTCACGAGGTCTTGTTAACTTCCCCTTAATAAAGTTATTCATAATATTTCCAATCCACATGCTATTCAAATTACGAAATGGGAACCCCAACAATCAATTTATGAAACTCCACCATCATGGTTCGTTAGGGCTGTGGTGCTGACTGATGTCTGATAAAACTTGTTGCCTTGGATGGCCTGAAAGAATAAGGCTCATCAACTCCCTATTGATGCCATTGTTTCTGTTATGGCTCCACGATGCATGGCTGTTCCTGATTCAATCCTTGGAAGGGAAGCTCTTACTGCTCTGCCTGGCTTCGCCTCAACAGTCGTTTACCCAGCTTTTGTTTCAACTGCCCGTTCATCGACATCTTTCGAGAGAATGTTGCAGCAAGAGGGATATGAAAAAAATTTCGTTACTCCTCAAGTATTTTCTTTAAGCGTTCATAATCAAATAGATGGCTGTTCCGGGCTTTGACCTCTCCCCGGCGCGCCAAAGCGCGCCACCCCTCCCCCATAGGGGAGGGGATTGGACATAGCGTAAGCTCTATTGCTAAATATGAGCGTTTTTTTAATTCGTATATGACATTGCGGTCGAATTCCATGGCGGATTCCCCCTCTCCGCCTCTGTTTTGTCCCCTCCCTGAGAGCGGAGGGGAACGGGGAGAGGTCGAGGGGGCAGGGGGTGAGGTCAAACGGGACCCCACAAGCACTTGCACAAGCACTCCCCTTCGCAAACAGCCCCTCTCCGCGTGCGGAGAGGGGTGGCGAAGCCGGGGTAAGGGGTTTTGATGCCTATACACCCCCGAACCACCCTCACCACCGACCAGGGCACCGAAGTCCAGGCCATATCCCCCATTATTATCTCCGCCAGCCGGTCCACCGATATCCCCGCCTTCTACGGGCCATGGTTCATCAAGCGACTCGAAGCGGGTTACGTGCGCTGGATCAATCCCTGGAACGGACGTTCGACTTATGTCTCGCTCCGGGAAGTGCGAGCCATCGTGTTCTGGACCAAGAACCCGGCTCCCTTCCTGCCGCTTTTACGCGAGATCGACCGCAGGGGTATCCATTATTACTTTCATTTCACGCTCAACGATTATGAGCGCGAAGGACTTGAGCCGGGCCTCCCTCCGCTTGCCGAGCGGATTGCAACCTTCAAGCGGCTGAGCCGCACTATCGGTCGCGAGCGCGTTCTCTGGCGGTTCGACCCCTTCATTTTTACGGCGGATCTCGGCCCGGAACAACTTCTGTCCCGCATCAGGAAAATCGGCGTAGAGATTGCTGCATACACCGGGCGCCTTACCGTCAGCTTCCTGACCGAATATTCAAAAGTGAAGCGTAATTTCCACTGGGCGGGAATTGTCCCGATCGCTCCGGACAGTGCGGAAAAGGACCTTCTCCTGGACAGGCTTGCCGGTTATCTGGCGGGCTGGAATATCTCCGGCTTTACGTGCGCCGAGGGGCTGAGCGACGGGCGCCGCAGCATTAACAATGGGAAATGCATAGACGATGGTCTCATGCGGAAGCTGTGGAGCGGCGACCTGAGCCTGCTCCGCTTCCTCGATGCGAACGCCGGGGGCAGGGATGCCGGCCAGCGACCCGGCTGCCGATGCATCCCGGGCAAGGACATTGGGAGGTACGACACCTGCGGCCACGGGTGTTGCTACTGCTATGCGAACGCCTCTCCACACACCGCCGTCTCTGCCGTCGCCGTGGCGCCGACAGAGGCCGATGCGATCATCTGATGAGGCGCTTTGTCGGGGATATCTATTCCTCGAACATCTCCTCGCCGCCGCCGCCGCTTGCTTCCATATCATCCTCGTCCATCCCGGATTCGGAGGCAGCTGCACTCCACTGGGGGAGGGCGGCTTTTGCGGATTGTTTGGAGCCATGATCCCGCGAGGCATAGTGCGAAAGGCTGCTGCGCTCGGGTTTCCCTCTTCCGCCCTTCGATTCCAGGAAAGCTGCCGCCTTATCCTGGTTCATATGGTACGCCCGGGACACGGCAGTTTCTTCAAGCTGGTCGACCGCATTGATCTTTGCTTCGTGGGCTATGAGCAATTCGATGACTTTCACATGCCCCTGCTCGGCAGCGAGCATGAGCGGGGTAGTTCCCTTGACCTTCCCGCGGGAGTTAACGGAAGCTCCTTTTCCGATCAGGTAGGTAGCCACCTGCAGGTGCCCCTCTTCGCAGGCGCGCATGAGCGGCGTATAGCCGGCTTTGTCCGCAAGATCGACCTGAGCTCCTTTTTCCAGCAGGAATTTGACCACATCGAGATGGCCGGCCCAAACCGCCTCAAGAAGCGGTGTCCTGCCGCTCCCATCGGCCGCATTGATGTCGGCCCCTTCGGCGATGAGACTTTTGACTCCTGCGAGGTCTCCTTTAGCGGATGCCCGTAAAAGGTTCATAAATGCATCTCCTTTGAACAAATCGGTGGTAATACTATCCGCAGCGATGAGAGGGGGCCTGCTGCGGTTCGGTTTCGGTACCCTAAGGCCTCAAAAACGTTGTAAAAATAATTCTTCACCCCCGCCTCATGGCCACCGTAATGGAATCGTGATTCCGATACCGGCTGAAAAATAGTTTTTCCAGGGTGCCCGGGAAGGTCGACTTGACTTTTCAGGCTGCCTTGCTATAGATTAAATACATATTACACCGGGAACTTTGAACTTTTCACCGCAACCAAGGAGGAGTTAATGGCAAAAGGCATGGATAAAGGGGTCTCCAAATCTAATAAGCCGAAATTAACCTCGAAAGAGAAATGGGATAAAATTAAGGCGAAGAAGGCGGCAAAGTCGGGTCCTTCAGTATAAGCCTGATTCCCGATCCTTGAAGCAAAAGCCGCAAAGATCCGTCCGCTCTCAAGGCAGCTGCGATCTTTGCGGCACTCTCCGCCGTACTCACGGGGAGAATGCCTTTGACGAGCTGACCCCGAGGGCGTCGTAAATCCGCAGGCATGCACGGGAACGGTTCAGCGTGTAAAAATGTATTCCCCTGGCTCCATTGTCGATGAGGTCCCGCACCTGCTCGGTAGCCCAATGGATTCCAACCTTCTCGAAGTGGTCGTCGCTATCCGCCCTGTTCAGTGCCCGCAGTAAACGGGCAGGATATCTGCTGCCTGCGGAAAGGTCCGCCATCCGCAGCATGGTTTTTCGCGAGGTAATCGGCATGATACCGGCAAATATGGGAATCGCTATGCCGGCGATCTCACACCGCTCGCAAAAATCGAAGTAGTCGTGATTATCGAAAAAAAGCTGTGTGCACATAAAATCCGCACCGGCGTCCACCTTCTGCTTCAAATAGTCTATCTCTTTGAGCCTGTTCGGCGTTTCGGAATGCCCCTCCGGATAGCCGGCAACACCGATACTCATTTCCGGGAAATTTTTCCGGATAAAACCGACGAGCTCGGCGGCATGATTGAATCCGTTCTCGGGCTTGACGAAGTGAGTTTCCCCCTTCGGCGGATCGCCCCGCAGGGCCATGATGTTGACGATGCCGCTCTCCCGGTAATTTTCGAGGATGCTGCCGATCTCCGCCCGCGAGGATCCTACGCAGGTCAGGTGCGCAACGACCATAAGGTCGGTTTGCTTTTGAATGCGCATGACCAGATCGCGGGTCAAATCGCGGGTTGTCCCGCCTGCCCCATAGGTAACGCTTACCCACGTCGGCTTGAGCGGCGTGAGATCGGCTATGGTCGAAAAAAGCTGATCCGACGCCGCGGCATCCTTCGGCGGGGAGAACTCAAAACTGAATACGATTCCGCTATTGCTGAATAATTCACTCAAGCGCATAAAATATCTATCCCTCTCATCAGATTACTCTAAAATATATCCCCTACCGATAACAATAAGCCCCTCCTCACCAGCGGTGGGAGGGGCTTATAAAACCGCGACGGAGGGTAGTGCTCGAAGGCAGCTATCCGTGCACCACGCCGATATTGGCGACAGCCTTCTGGTCGCTGTAACTTTTCTTGCCCGATCCGGCATAGTGCAGGTTAACGACGACCCGATATACGCCCGGAGCCACCGTCATACCGCGGCCATTGACGCCGCTCCAGTAAATGGCAGGGCGCACGATGCTACCGGTGCCGACAAGATTTGCCACCGGCTCACCGCTGCTCCCGTTATCAAGCATCCACCCGTTACTGGTATAATAGATGAAACGGGTGTTTTTGCCGGAAATTACGAGGTTCCCCAGAATATCGTAAATAGCCACAGACGCCTGCACCGTTACTTTGGTATCGCCGGTATCCGGCACCGGCACATCAAAGGTCATCTGCACGCCTCCCCCATTATTGGTGGTCACCGGGCTGGCGCCGCTGTTGCTGTTATCCTGAATCTGGAGACTCGATCCTCCACCTTTCGCGCCGCCGGGGTGACGCATGGGGTTCGGTGCAACGATGACCGGGCCTGCCGGGGGCGCATTGAATGTAAGGGGCGCCTTGCGGTTGTTGGCGTCGGGCTGGTTGCCGTAATAATCGCTTACAATTGGCGCGCCTCCGGAAAATGCATTCGCCGAATCGATGCTGAGGTAGTGGCCCAGCGTCAGATTGGTGTCGTTCACCATGAGGAACACCACCTGGGAGTCATCCGGCACGAGCGAAAAGGAGCTGATGCCCCCCAGGGTTGCCGAATCTCGCACATAAGCGATACCACCGGAAGTTGAGTCCCTGCTCCATACATCAAAAAGTGAGGACGGTGAGTATGCCTTACTGTTCGCCAGAATTTGCCGGATCGGCTCACTGAAGGTAACCGTCACCTGGTCCTGCGTATACCCGGCATTGGAAAGCTTCTGCTTCACCACCCGTGAAATAACCGGTCCGGCGCCGTCGAGCGCGGTGATGGAGGTGTCGCCGATACCCGCAGGCAGGATACCGGATAGCGTAATATTCGGCATCCATCCTGTCTGAAAGTTGTAATGCTTGTTATTCAGCGACACTACCCAGGTTGTCGAGGGCGACTGCGGGATCGGAGGAGCAAGGGTATTTATTGAAAGTGAGTCAAGGAAGCCTCCATAGGGGTCGGTGATCTTAACCCCGGCGGCAAATGCGGCCATGCTTGAGGAATCCAGCAGCACTTTCTTGCTGAAATAGAGCGTGAGATGATCGAGGTACCCATCCCCGGCCCAGTTGGCAGTCCTTGCCGAGTCGAGCGCCGTGCTCGGACCGATTATGGTGATGTGAACGCTGTCCGAATAAACTGAAATTCCGGTGTCGTATACCGCAACCAGATACCCGTCCTGGGAATCCGACACCGCACTGTAAAACACGGCGCCGACACCGACGGTGTCGACGGTCGGTGCGTGGAGATTGCCGGTGACATGCCAGGTGCTGCCCATGGCCCCGATAAGGTTGCCGTACTTGTCGTATCCCCGTGAAAAGTAGGTATTTGACGGTGGGATATCGTTGGTGAGGGTATCGACATGAATCGGCGTCCCTCCTGCGGTCTGCATCTGCAGGCTGACGATCGGACCGGGGAAGAGCTGGAATGCCGGGCTCGATCCCTTTATGGTGTCGGTCGTTCCTCCGGTAATCAAATTTACCGAAATCTGGTGCGTCAAGGTAATGAAATCCGAATCCGGCGGAGCGCTGAACAGAGTAAAACTGATCGTGTCAACCCCGTTGGTGAAGGTCTCGGAGCAGGAATCGGGCGCACTATGATCGAGATTGATAGTAGCGCCGTCTGCGACGAGGGTAGGATTGGGCTGGCCTCCCGCACCCCGGCTGTCGGCGTAATACGCACCGCCGCCGGTAGCGATCGAAAAAACCGTAGAGGGAACGTCTACGGGGTTTCCATGCGCATCCTCAAGGATAACGGCCGCCTTTATCGGCTGCCCTGCAATGCACTGTGAGAGCGGGGTAATAATCTGAATCGCCGCCTGAACTGCGGCGCCGGCGGTAAAGTGCACCGGCAACGTATCCGGCGTGGTGATCGAATCGTCGCCAAGGGTCACCCTGATGAAACCGGTTCCCGTATCGGAGGGCGATACGAGAAAACTTGAGGACTGCTGCGCCGGAGGAGTGAGGCCCGCAAGACCCTGCGATACCTGCCACGAGGCCGAAACCGGGACCCAGAGGGCGGTGTCGGTACGCAGCGCCTGAACCGAAATGGTCGAAGATGAATCGGTCGACAGGGATAGCGGCGTGGTTATATGGGGACCCACATGGGTTCCATCGACGATACGGAGTGCCTTGTACCCATAGGCCAGGCTCTGCACAAAGCAGGTATCGCTGAACCCGTTTGCATCAGTCGCAAAGAGACGGGCCATGCCCGAGGCATTCCGGAATGCGGTTATCTGGCCGATATTTTTATTGTAGAGATGAACGCTTACCACCGAGGTATCCATGGCACCCTGCAAGTCAAGCGCCCCGACACTGGTGATGGACGTATCGTAGCCATTTGCATTCTGGTAGCGGTCCCGCAATATGGCATAAACGCTTCCGGTCGGAGACGTCGAGGGAATATAGAGGGTATCGCTTGGATTGGGAATATGCGGATCAAAGGCAGAGGTCTTTTCGAGCACCATATGCGATGCCTTGTTCGGAAGCACGCGAATGAGGACGGTGTCCTTCATGCCGGTGCCGTCAAACTGCACGATAGCATAGACGCTGTCGTTCGAGCGCGTGTCCACGAAATGCTGCAGCACTCCCGTCCTTCCGGCATCGAGCGAATCATTGAGGCTGTCGCCTTTCGGGTTGAGACTGTCGCCGGGAGGATTCATGGCGCTCCACTGGAACTGAGCGTTAAACGCCGCATTATCGTAGGCAGAGAGATAATCGCCGCTGGCATCGAAGACCTTGGCAGCCATCTGGAAGGGTACGCCTGCGGTGGCGCTCACCGCGGTCGTGGGGTTGGGGAAGGGTACAATGGTCGTGCTCGGCGGCCCCATGGAGTCATAGATAACAACCGATGCCGCAGCGCCTGCCGTAACAACGATATTGATCGTATCCTGAATGGCGCTTCCGGCCGAAACGATGATCTTCCCGTTGCCGGTGGCGCCCGGCGAGAAGGTCCATTCATGCGTATTGGCGGCAGATTGATTGGTGGACCCGGCATTGGACAGATAAGCCCAGTCGGCAATTATGGAGGTGCTTGTGCTCCAGGTTCCGCCCGAAAGCAGAGCCGCAACCTCGATGGAGGTGTCCTCATTCGAAGCGATTTTGAGGGTATCGTTACTATGCAGTGAATCGGCAATCGAGTTGTTAACAACGATCAGGAGCCGGGAGTAGGAATACGCTTCGAGCGCCACATTGACGGTATCGGATTCATTGAGATTGGCGTTATTGGTCGCGATAACCTTGGTCGTTCCCAGGGTGGCGCCCGGTGCCCGGGTAATCGCACCCTCGCCCGGCAGACCATCCTGCGCAGCAGTGGCCTGCCCTGCCGTAACATATTGGGTATTGAGCGAAACCCAATCCGGATCCGGGCAGATTTGAACAAAGTTCGAGTCCTTGTCGCGCAGCACGGCCCATACGTACAAGGTTGTATCCGTCGCACCGAACCTCAGCGTGTCCGGCGGGGAGATCGGATGATCGAAATTGAGTAAATTGCTTGAGGTGGTACCCGGGACGATATCGGAAGCCTCGATAAGGAGCTGGGTAGGCGCTCCCGGCTTTACATAAACCTCCGCCGATGCGGTAAGCGTGGTTCCGTTCTGGGTGTACGTTGCCGTAATCTGGTAGAGGCAATACGCCGAATGCGGCGTAAAGCTCGTGATGTGGCCCTTTTTAGCGGTAAGCACCGTATCGGTACCGCCGCCGGTTGGCCCGGTTACCTTCACAATTGTCCAGTGGATGACGGTGTCGGTGGGCGAGTTTTCGTACTGGCTCAGCCACAACCCGGTGTTGTTGAACATCTTGGCATCGAGCGTATCGGTCGTTTCGGACACGATGGTATCTACCGCCGGGAAGAGTTCCGAGGGGACCGGAGTCCCGGCATCCCGGTAGAGGACCATACTGCTCGCCGCACCGACGGTAAAGACGCACGGTATGGAGTCCGCAAGCGTAGCGGTGCCCTGGGTAAGGGTGATTTTTATGCGGCCGGTTCCGATGGAAAGCGCGGTAAAGTCCCAGTTGTTGACGTTCGATGGTGCAACCGGGCTCAGCGACAATCCGGCGGGGTTGGACCAGTTAACGGCAGCCAGCTGGGCGGGAAGGCCGGCTGTCGACGGCGTACCGAACGCATAGAGCGTGCTCGAAGAGCCGACCCCGACGGTATCGCCGGTGAGCGGCGTCCCCTGCACGTTGCAGATCTGGATCGAGGTAAAGGTATAGTTCGCGCAGTTGACCGGCAGCGTGTCACGCAGGTTGTGGACGGTATCGTAGGCAATAACCGAATCCATGCCGCTGACGGAAATGAGTCGCTTGGTGATGAGACCTTCGCCTTCCGCCGTGGTATCGGCCTTAACCGACGTCAGCGTGGTATTGGTGCTGGACCACTTGGCGGCAGTGGAATAGCCGATATAGTTGCTGTAGGCATCGACGAGAACCCCATAGGCATAGGCAATGCTGTCCGCAGCCGGGATGGTAAGCTCGGCCAATGCGGTTACTCCCGAGGAGTCGCTTATGTTGGGGCTCCCCACGATGACGACGCGGCTGATCGGTCCGGGCTTGATCCTGCAGAGAACCGTGCTGGTCAAAGACTGCCACTTTGCGGTGACCGTCAGGGTACGCCATGCCGCGGTCGAGCGGAAGATACCGAAATAGTTCGTTCCGTTGAGCAGGGTGTCGCCGCCCGCCGGCGCGATGGTCCAGGTTATCTGCGGCGCAAGGGTGGAGGTATTGGGATAGAGTATGGAGCCGAAAAACAGCTTTGCATAGAGCGTATCGGTAGTCCCCGCAATAAACGTATCCGCGATGGCGGGCGACTGCGCCAGGGCGACGTTCGTGGCACTCGGGACATCGGCCCTGGGATAGATGGCGAGGAGGTTCGGCAGACCCAGCGTGAAGACCACCCTGATGGTATCGACCGGCGGCCCGACATTGCCCGGCAGGGCTATCGCGATGAAGCCATGGCCGGTATCTGCAGGGTTGACGGTCCATGAACTCTGCGATGAAGGAGCGGGCTTGAGCGTCGCAAGGTTTGACGACAGGAACCAGTTCATGGAAAGGACATCCCATTGGTTCGAGCCGGCCCGGTGGGCGAGCGCATACAGGGTTATGCTGTCCGGAGCCTGGAGCGTCAGCGGGTTGAGTCCGGCGGTATCGAAGGCTCCGGTAGAGGGGTTGAACACCTCGATCCGGATGGTATCGTACGGCCTTCCGACGCAGGTGACCAGCACCGTATCTTTCTTGCTGGTGGGAGGATCCGTTGCAATCACATAATTCGTCTTGCCGGTGGTGTCGCTCCCCTTTTTAATAATTCCCGCTCCCAGCTCACTATTCCCGGGGATGATTTTACAAACCATAGTGTCCGGCGTCTGCTGGACGTTATAGCCATCCGCAGCCAGAGACCAGGAAACGGTGGTATCGAACGCAACGAAATTCTGGAAGGAATCGCGCCATACGACATAGCCGGTATCAAAGAGCTGCCCCGAGCCCATGGTTATGGACTGGGCTGCGCCGCCGAGCGGATTGTTGCTGTTGGGACTCGTTGTCACCGGCGTGGATGAGTTTTCGATGACGATGTGGTTCGGCCGGTTTGGCTTGACATATACAAAAGTCGTGCAGGCGAAATTGCTCGATGCGCTCGCATAGGATGCAACAATAATCGCGGTCCGGAGCGCGGCGGTTCCGGTAAATCTTATCGCGCTATCCGCATTGTTGGCAATGCCCTGGACTCTTATCCAGTTTGGGAAGAGAAGCAAATTGTCGCCATAGATTTCTGAGGTGGGGACCTCGGTCCATCTGATCGCCGCGCTCTTTGCCGCATCGATCTGGCCATTCGAATCCAGGACGTGGCCGATGATCGTCGGCGTGGTATCGCCGGCAATGAGGGTATCGAATCTCGGGACCACCAGCGTATCCTCGGCAATATTCCTCGGCTGCGCCGGAATGATGTTCGACGTGATATTGATGTCGGAGTTGGAGGGGTTGCGCTCGCAGTAGTACAGGTCGAGGTTATAGTACTGCCCGCTCGTCAAGCCGAGGTTATCGAGAACGACCGAAGCCGACTTGGCGCTTTTGATGCCGCCCAGGTCGATGACCTGCGACCCGTTGATGAAGCACCAGATATCATCGTCCCCGGCTGCGTTGAAAAACTGTCCCTGACCCGAAGTGTACAGGAACTTGATGTGCATCTCCATGGTATAGCCGTAATTGTGACCATGGGTGGCCTTTCCGTAAAAGTTCGGTTCATCGCCGAATCCGCGTCCGCTGCTGCCCGGGTTTCCATCGAGCGGGAAGAAGCCGAAGCTGTCGCCCGGGAAGTGGCCGTTCAGGTTCTGCTGGGTGGAGGAATCGGCTTCGAACTGGTAAGCCGAGGTCCCGAGCGGAAGCTGGTGGATAAAGGGCAGGGAGTCGTATACGACAACATTGGCAAAGGGGTTCGTCGAATCGTAATTCGCCGTGGGGCTAATATACTCGCCGGTGCGCCCCTGGTAAGAGGCCAGCGCGCCTCCGCCCTGCTGCGCCCAGTACCAGACAGGGTTCGTGGGGTTTCCCCGGGCGAACGGACTTCCCGCAAGCGGGCTGGCCTGGCCGGAATCGCAGGAAAAAATGCATAGGGGATCGGCCCCGTTTCCGGTTGCAGGGTTCATGGTGCCGCTGACGCGGAACCAGTTCACCAGGTGGCAGGCGCAGGGGTAGAACGGCGCCGAGGTTTTGCAATCGGTTGAAACCGGTTGAGGCTTCCGGTCGGCCGTGAGACCGTTGACCATCCCGAGGACGGTGTTCGCCGCACCGTTTTTCTCGTAAATGCAGGTGTCGCCGGGAAAGGTAAAATCCGTGTCGTTGGCTTTGATGGTATGGTAATCGTACAGAATTACCTTGACCCAGGTCGTCTCGGGATAGGATTGCGCGCTCGATTCCCCGGCGAAAAAGAGCGATAAGCAGAGAAGCGTAAACAGCGCTGCCGGGAACATTGACCGTTGAACCTTGCCTGCCTTTTTCATCGAATTTCCCCTCAATATTGTTGTGTAATAATGAATTTACCCCGGTCACGATACAAATAAAAGCACCCTGCACGGATTCTCTTGAAACCGTGCGTTCAGGATAGCAACACATTAATATAATAATTATTTCTTTATAAAATGATTTTTTTGTTACTGTTCAGATGGTTTTTTGGAAATTCAAAATCAAAGTCAAATGCTGGGCGTTCCGGGTGGCACCCTGAAGGGTGCCACCCGGCGCGCCTCCGCCGGGCTCTCGGCAGAGCCGAGCCGGTCTGGGGAGCCATGCGGCGCTTTGCGCCTGTGGCTCCCCAGACTGTCGGGGTCGCTATCGCGCCTCCCGACACCCTCTGTCCTCGCTAACGCAACGTCAAAAGATTAAAATAAACTTCAAGATTTTGCGCCTTTCCGGATTTACATAATCCTTTGCCGGGCGTGCTTTTTGACCTCTCCCCGGCGCGAAACGCGCCACCCCTCCCCCCACAGGGGAGGGGATAGACATAGCGCACAACCATTATCTTTTCCCGGTGTTTTCTACCTTAAAAGAGGACGTTGCGGGAGGGGGTGGGCGTTTGCCTTCAGGCAAACATCGCCACCCCCTTCCGCTGGAAGGGGTGTGTCCAAAGACGCGTGCCTTTCGCGGCTTTGGGCCAGGGGGAACCGCCATAGCGGTTCCCCCACCAAGGGCTTTTGATTTAAGCTCGCTTCCCCCACCAAAGCGGAAATCGAGGCTCCCGAGAACATTGGTCGCAATTTTTCCGCGCGCGTTTCGTATATTTTACTTCGTTTCTTGGATAACCGGATCGTACTATTCGTTGAAGTAATAACCAATTCATGGGAAAGGGAGCACAGGCAATGAGACAACAATGGTCAAGGATTCTGCTGTGTGTCGCAGCATGCGCAGGAGCTGCCGCAAGCCAGATTATCACCTTCAATGGCCCCATGCCGTGGGTGACTCAAAGGAATGACTCCATTACGGTGCGCGCTCAGATCGATACCGCGCAGATTAAAAACAAGGACTTCTCGCTCTCCGTGGATCTCATCAACGATCGCGGCCAGAAGAAGTCTCTGGTGACCAAATCCTTCCCGATCAAAGATTATACGGTCGAATTTCCCGTCGGTTCCCTGAAAGAAAACCTGGTTGGCGGTCGTTCGTTTATAAAAATCGACTGGAGCATTACCGGCACGACCAACAAGGGTTCAATATCCCCTCTCGGAATCGTGGCTCTCGATAAGCTTCCGCCGGCGGAAGAGTACCCGATCATGCATGCAGCCGAGGGCGCGGATCCGGCCGCCATTGCCTCATCGCTGAGTGATGCCGACTTTAAAGCGGCAGGATCGGATAAATTCGGGCTTGCATGGAACAAAAGCGCACTTTATGTAATTCTCCGGAAAAATGAGCATGCCGCCCCGGGTACCATCCGGTTTGCCGTTGATGGGAAAAACGGCAAGAATGCCTTTCTTTCCTTTTCCGACCGTGTCGTCGTCTATAACGGCGAAAAAGACTCGCTGTTTGGACTTCATTATTCCCAGCAGCTCACCGGTGATACCATAAAGTATTCCGAAAAACCATGGCCCAATGAATTGACAAAAACGGCATCAAACGACAGAGTTGTCATCAGGGTTCCATGGTACGATATCGGCATTGTCCCCTTCGATGGACGAAAGTTCGGTCTCGGAATCGTTACCTTCGATGCCTCGGGGATTCAGCAGGATGCACTGCCGAAAAAAGCGGAATTTTATAACCCCGGGACCTGGTCCACTTTTCAACTTGCGAAGTAAGGGAGCAATTGATTTAAAAGCGGGAAAAAGGTATTTTTTCCGGTCTTATGGTGGCTGTAGCCCAATTGGTTAGAGCACTGGATTGTGGTTCCAGTTGTTGGGGGTTCAAGTCCCCTCAGCCACCCCAAATTTGTGGTGCACCATAAAAGCCCCCTGCGGCATGCTGCGGGGGACTTTCGAGGCAAAGGACATCCCGAGGGCGGCATACTATGAATCAATCCCCTGAAAATCTTAACACCTATCTCGATAAAAAATTGGAACAGATCGGTTCGGCCGGGAACCTTTTCGGCAGGGTAATCGGCGTTTTCGGCCGCCATCTTTCAAAGGTGGTTGTCGCCGCAGGGGTGCTGCTCGTCTTCGGCACCGCGGTATTTCTCTGGTCGCTCGGCCAGGGGCTGAAAAAGAAAAAATAGGGCTCGGCCCCATCTTTTGGCCGGTCTCCTCTCTTCCGGCAGGTCACTTCTTCATAGAATCGATGCATCGTCATGGATAGCGGCACTCTTATTACGGGTGGTACCGGAGCCATGGGGCAGGTCCTGGTGCGCAGCATTCTTTCCCGGGGTACAGCGGTCAGGGTTCTGACGCTGCCGGGTGATCCGAATGCCGCCGCGCTCGGGCAGCGGGGAGTCGATGTCCGCTTCGGCAATGTTCAGAATCCGGAAGACTGCAGGGGGCTGTGCGAAGGCATCTCCACGGTTCTCCACCTTGCCGCAATTATTATAACCGACGATCCGTCCCTTTATACTACCGTCAACGCCGGCGGAACACGGAATATGGTAGCCGAGGCGGAAGCATCCGGGGTATCCCATTTTATTCATGTTTCCTCGGCATCGGTGGTCTATCCAAAGGTAACGCCCTATTCCGTTTCCAAGCGAATTGCGGAAGAGATGGTGAGAAAATCGAAGGTCCCCTGGACCATAGTCCGGCCAACGCTGATTTACGGCAAGAAGGGCGGGCAGGAGTTCGATATGTTTCTCGACTATCTCGGCCGTCTCCCCATTATTCCTTTTATCGGGCAGGGCAATGCCCTCAAGCGACCGGTGTTTGTCGATGATGTGGTGAATGGGCTTCTCACCCTCACCGGCATGCACAAAGGCACCGGCAAGGTATACAATTTCAGCGGCCCGGAGGCGATATCCATCATCGATTTTGCCCGTTTCTGCCTGCTTCTGCAGAGGCAGGGACTCAAGCCGATTGTCAGGCTGCCGGTAGCGCTCTGCCTGGCGATCGCGGCGGCCATGCGGGTAACCATGAAGCATCCGCCGCTTAAATGGAGCGTGATTGCCGGGATAACGCAAGACGCAAACCTGGATCCGGCCGAAGCGATGGCGGATTTAGGGTATGCCCCGCGAAGCATGGAAGAGATGTTGCCGGAATGTTTTCCAAGAATCCGTTCCATTCTGCAACATCTTTCTGCTTCACAATGAAATGAGCACCCTCTTAAATTTTATCAAAACGCTTAATTCCTTCAGATAACGCCATTTTTCTCTCTGGCACGGCATTTGTTTTTTTACCCGGTGAATGGCATGCCCTTACGGGGCATGAGGGTGGTTGATTTGCCCCGCGATTTTCATTATCGGGGTGGGGTGCAGCCATCGCGTGGAAGGAATTATTTCGAACCGATCATATAAAAAGGAGAGGTCTCATGGGAAAAGTAATTGGAATCGACTTGGGAACAACCAATTCATGCGTTGCCGTTATGGAGGGAGGAAAGCCGGTTGTTATTCCTAACTCGGAGGGAGGAAGGACGACCCCTTCAATTGTCGGGTTCACGAAAACCGGCGAAAAGCTTGTCGGGGCCATAGCGAAGCGCCAGGCTATCACGAATCCCGAAAACACCGTTTATTCCATCAAACGATTTATGGGCCGACGCCACAACGAGGTGGAGTCTGAGGAAAAACGGGTACCCTATCATATGGTGGGCGCGCCGGACGAATCGGTAAAGGTTCGGGTCATGGACCACGATTACACCCCTCCCGAGGTCTCGGCAATGATCCTGCAGTATATGAAAAAGGCTGCGGAAGATTACCTTGGCGAAGAGGTCAAGGAAGCGGTTGTTACCGTACCCGCTTATTTCAACGATGCACAGCGCCAGGCGACGAAAGACGCGGGACGCATCGCGGGGCTCGATGTCAAGCGTATCATCAACGAGCCGACCGCGGCGGCGCTTGCCTACGGCCTGGAAAAAAAGCGCAACGAAAAGGTTGCGGTTTTCGATCTTGGCGGAGGCACCTTCGATATATCGATCCTTGAAATCGGTGAAGGCGTCTTTGAGGTCAAGTCGACAAACGGCGATACTCACCTCGGCGGCGATGATTTCGACAAGGTCATCATGGATTACATAGCCGATGAATTTAAAAAATCCAACGGTATAGATCTGCGGAACGACCGCATGGCGCTCCAGCGGCTCAAAGAAGCTGCAGAGAAGGCCAAAATCGAGCTCTCCTCGTCCATGCAGGCAAATATCAATCTTCCGTTTATTACGGCCGATGCAAGCGGACCCAAGCATCTCGACCTCGCGATAAGCCGGACAAAACTCGAATTGCTGGTGCAAAGCCTCATTGAGCGAACCGTCGCGCCTTGTCGCAAGGCAGTCGAGGATTCGCATCTGTCCCTTGCCCAGATCGATGAGGTTGTGCTCGTCGGCGGGGCAACGCGAATGCCGGCGGTTCAGCGGAAGGTTGAAGAGATTTTCGGCAAGGTTCCCAACAAGAGTGTCAATCCCGACGAAGTGGTTGCCGTGGGGGCCGCAATTCAGGGAGCGATTCTCACCGGCGATCAATCGGTGAAGGACGTCCTTCTTCTGGACGTAACACCGCTTTCTCTCGGCATTGAAACCCTGGGCGGCGTCATGACCAAGCTTATCGAGCGGAATACCACGATTCCGACCAAGAAAAGCCAGATTTTTTCGACGGCCGCCGATGGCCAGACCGCGGTCACCATTATGGTGTATCAAGGGGAACGCGAGATGGCGCAGCATAACCGGCTGCTGGGCAAATTCGATCTCATCGGCATTGCGCCGGCCCCGCGTGGCGTTCCGCAGGTCGAGGTCACCTTCGACATCGACGCCAACGGCATCATGAATGTCAGCGCCAAGGATCACGGCACCGGCAAGCAGCAGCAGATCAGGATCGAATCTTCGAGCGGCCTGAACGAAAGCGATATCCAGCGCATGGTCAAGGACGCCGAGGCCAACGCCGAGCGCGATAAGGAAGAAAAAGAGAAAATCGAGGTGAAGAACCATGCCGAGCAGCTCGTCTACCAGACCGAGAAGATGCTTACGGAATCGGGTGACAAGATCCCGGCCGATGTCAAGAACCGGTACCAGTCGGCAATAAGCGACCTGAAGGAAAAAATCACCGGCGGCAACCCCAAGACCATCAAGGAGAGCATGGATGCCCTGATGAAGCTTTCCGAGGAACTGTATAAGCAGCAGGCCCCGGGAGCGGGAGGTGCCGGGGGTGCCGATGCCGGCGGCATGGGCGGCCAGCAATTTTATGGCGGAGCACCCGGCAGCGGTTCCGGGGCCGGTCCGACGCCGGGTTCCGAGTCCGGCGGTACGAACGACAATAAGGGCAAGGGTAAGGATGGGGCAGTCGATGCGGATTATGAGGTGGTCGATTAACTAGTTACTCTTCATCAGGTAGAAAAAACATAAAGGATTTTGTAAATTCATTGGGGCTCAAGATTTTGAGCCCTTTTTCATTTATTGTGATGTTGCGTTAGCGAGGACAGAGGGTGCCGGGGTAAACGGAGTGACCCCGGCAGTATTTGAAGACCCAGGCGAAGCCGCAGGGCTTCAAACACCGGCTCGGCTTTGCCGAGAGCACGGCGGAGGCGCGCCGTTGGGGGTGCCCTTCAGGGCACCCCCAACGGAACGCCCAGAAGTTGACTTTGCTTTTGAATTTTTATTTGGATTCCGGCTCAGCCACCCAAAAGACTATAAAATCCTGCTTTTATTGCCCGGAAATTTAATCGCTTAAATGGCTTTTCCTTCAAAATTCCAAAAATATTTTAGGTTCGAAAAAATAGTTGTAAAACTTTGATTAAAAATAAGTAACATTGATTACTTAAAGCTATATATGAATCAATATACAATAATAATTGTTGAAATTGATTGACTAAGGAAATTGCAACATATAATTTATTACATCGCTTCATAAAAAGCGGCATGGGTGAATACTCAAGAATGACTATTCATAAAGAACCTCATTCAGGACGGGAGAAGACATTGAAAAATTTTAAGCAGATCTTCAGCAAGCCAAGCCATGAGAACAGGCCATGGATCATCTGGATCTGGAACATGGCCCTTTCGCGGCAGGAGCTTCTTGCACAGCTCAATGGTTTGCTTTTGCAGGGGTTTGGCGGCATCATCATCCGGCCCGGAAGCGAGATGGTCCCGGCCTTCCTTTCCGAGGAGTTCTTCGGCTTTTTCAAAACGGTCCTCGATGCGGCAAAGGAGCACGGTATCGGCATACGGATAGCCGATGATTTTTCCATGCCGCGCAGCGATTGCTTTCGAACCCTGCTGAATCAGAACGAAAAATTGCGCGCCCGCAGCCTGGTGCTCAAGGAATCGGTTTTAAAGAAGGAGGGTGAGCTGTTCGAATATTCGGATGAGCATACCGGCTGCACCCTCATTCTCGCGGCAAAGATCAAGAACCTGGAAATCAGCCTTACCGATGTCAAGGTCCTTACGCTCAGCCCCACCGCTCCGCTGGCCTGGAAAGCTCCTGCGGGTGAATGGAGGGTTTTTGTACTGAAGCAGGAATATTTCCTTGATGCTGCCGGGGGCTATATGCCCAATGTGTTTAACGCACGGACCGCCCAGCTCTATATCCAGCATGTCCTGAACGAATTTAAAACCCGTTTTCCCAAGTATGTCGGCACGACCTTTAAGGGATTTCTTACGGAAATGCCCGCCTACCGGCCGTCGGGTAACGGGCTGCCGTGGGATGATGATCTGGTTGTAAAGTTCCGGACCAAGTACAAGAAAGACCTTCTGAAATACCTGCCGGCCCTTTTCTGCAATGCCGAGCAGGCGGGACGTATCCGCAACCAGGTCTATGCATACCTCGATGAATCGATGTACGAACGCTTCGCCTATTCCCTTGAGATGTGGGCTAAAAACGCGAAGCTCTCCCAGTGGGTGCTGTGCCCCGAGCGGACGCTTCACCGGGCGGAAAATACCCTTCTCGATGCGGATTTCCGTACCCATGAGGGAATTTCCTCGGTCGGAATCCAGAATCTTGACGGTACCGAGGGGAACTATGCCGTTGTCCGTGCCATGACCGATTGCAATTCCACCGAATATCGGCGGGGGACCCTGGCGATGATAGGGCGGAATGCGGCCGGCGCGGCGGCGACTATCCAGAGCCTCAAGGATGAGGTCGTCATGAGCCTTATGGCCGGTGCTTCACCGATAATCATCGACGGAGGCTTTTTCTCGCTCGACCAGCGGGGATACCTGAAAACGCCCCATAACCCCATCTGGTATCCCTTTATCGGCAATCATTTTAAATCCCTGTGCGATTATGCATCGACCCTCCAGGAGCTGCTGCGGAATGTCGTATTCTCCCGCCCCCTGGCGATTCTCTCTCCTACCGGGCCTATTCGGGCCTCGTATCTTCCCACCGATGGGGAGGCGTCCCGCCGGGGTCTCAATCTCCTGCAGCGGACGGCAAGTGCCATCATGCGGCAAAACATCGATTTTGAGATAATCTCCGAGGAGTACCTTACGGCCTGCCCGGTAAAGCCGACCGGTGAATTCGGCAAAGCCGACCGCAAGGGAAAAGGTCTCTATCCGGCGCTTCTCCTGCCCTACGCGCCGCTCATTTCCCGCAGCGTCCTTGTTTTTCTTGAAAAGCTGGCGAGTCGCGGCGGTACGATTATTTTTGTCAACGAGCTTCCCCGCGGGACCTTCGAGGACGGCGTCAACATCAAGATTGCAAAGCGCATCGAGAAGCTGATAAATTCGAAAAAGGCAGGCTCCCGCATCGTTCAAATCGAGGATCTTGACCGATCCCTTGACGATATCCCCTCCCGGCTGAAAATAAGCGGGTTCGAGGAGGAACGGCCCGATGTCATCAGCGCCGACGGCATCGATGACGATTGCAGCTTTTATATAATCCATAACCGGTCGGATCTCAAAGAGCAGATTATCAAGGTGGAGGTGCCGCTGGAGAAACACCTTTCGGTAATCGACTGCGAAACGGGCGCCATCACCGAAATTGCCGATGTCGACCGGGAAGCCTCGACCTGCCGCTTCGAAATGCGGCTCATGCCGCAGCGAACCGTTGTCATTGTCGGTTCACCGGCGGCTATCGCGGCCGCACCGGTAAAAACGGGCAGGCCATCGGTGTCGCCGTTCACCGGGATCCATCGTAACTACCGGATTGTCCTCAAAAATCAATGGACCTTCGAGCCGCTGACGTTCAATGCGCTTCCGCTTTCCAACTGGAATTTGCGAATCGGACTCAGCCGCGAATCGGGAGGGTTTTCACATTTTTATGAATCGAATTTTCAAATCGGAACGATTCCCCCCGAATGCTATTGCGCAATCGCCGATCTCGGCGGCCATCGGGCCCACGGGAAAACCGGTGGAATGCCGGTAGAAATAAGCCTGAACGGTACCCGGCTCGACAGGCCGCTCGTACCGACCTCCGCTCCGCAGGGAGTTGCACCTGCCGACGCCGCTGCCGTAAGCGCTGCCGGTGCGGTTTCCTTCATCGTTCCGCAAAACCAGGTGAATGTCCACTATCTGTTCGGAACGCCGGTGACCCTCTACTCGATGAAGGATCTCCTTGTCAAGGGCAGCAACCGATTTTCGGTACGCACAGCCGTTCATGCCCTCAATCCGCAGGCTATCCTGTATCCGCCGCTGGTACTCGGCAATTTTGCAATCGTGCGCGGACAAAACGGCTGGATAATCGATAAAGGCACGGCGCTCGTCGGCATCGACTCCTGGACGCGATACGGCTACCCCTACCTGAGCGGTGTCGGGGTGTATCGCCAGATGTTCGAGGTGCCGCATCAGTATAGCCAGCTCATCCTCCGTATGACGAAGGTATCCGGGGTCGTGGATATAAAAATCAACGGCAAGGAAGTCGGGAATTTTCTCTGGCAGCCTATCGAAGCCGATGTCACGAGCCTCTGTGAACCGCGGCGCAACGAACTGGTGGTTACCGTGGCCAATACGATCGATAACATCCTGCGCCTGAACGGGCGGCCGTCCGGGATCCTGGGGGATGTAAATATCGATGTCCTGTAGGGGCTGAATTCTGCTATCGGGTAAAAGGGCGGACTATTGGTCCGCCCTTTTTTTACTGTCCGCCTGCGCAAAAAGATACTCTCTTGTACTTTATGGCCGTATTTGGTTCACTTTTGTAGTAATTATTTCGGCACCCTCCCCCGCTCTGCCGCCGATCTTCGCGAATTTCCCCTGAAAACAACGGTTGTTGAACAATTGCCCTCCTTGGCATAACAAGTGCTTTTTGATGTCCCACCTCTTAACCGCGAAAATCGCGAGGTGGACATGCCGGGCGAATTCCCGCTCAAAGTTGACGCAAGCGAAAAATCCGTCCCCGGGCCGATTGGTGACTGCGAGGCAATGCAGGAAATTTTTCGCTGTATCGACAAGGTGGCTCCGACCGGTGTGAGCATACTCATCCGTGGGGAACCGGGTACCGGGAAAAAACTTCTGGGGCGGACCATCCACCGGAAGAGTCAACAGCGGGAAGGGCCCTTCATCATTGCCTCCGAGGCAACGCTCGGGACCATTCTCGGCCGCTGGGAGCATGGCAAAACAGGCGGGGGCGCCACGCCGATTTCCGGTGATTTCCGGGAAGCGAACGGTGCTGCACCCGCACTCTCCAGCGGGACCCTGTATATCGAAGAAATCGGCAATTTAAGCTTGTCTTCCCAGCGTCAATTGCTGCGGTATGTGCAGGAAAACGAACCCCGGAAAAAAAATGGGGATGCCGGATCACTCCCGCTGCGCATTATTGCCTCGACCTCAAGGGATCTCAACCAGCTGGTTCACGACCGGCTCTTTCGGGAAGACCTGTTCTACCGCCTCAATGTGGTGACCCTTACGCTCCCGCCGCTCTGCAGCCGCGGAGCCGACCTGATGCGGCTTGCCGATTATTTCCGCGGAAAATTCGCCCGCGCGCACGGCAAAAATATCGAATCGTTCGCGCCGAAGGCGGTCAAATTAATGCTGACCTATGAGTGGCCGGGCAATGTGGAGGAGCTGGCAAAAACCATCGAACGGGCCGTGCTGGCCACCACCTCCGGCATAATTGATAAAAGCAGCCTTGCCCTGGAACTCAAGCCTTCCGCTTCCGAATCGGGAGGGCTGTTCAAGCTCATGGTCTCGGCGTATGAAAAACGATTGATTAAAGATGCCCTGGCACACTGCAAGGGAAAATTGAACAAGGCGGCCCGGCTCTTGCGAACGTCAAACCGGGTTATTGCGTATAAGGTCAAGAAGTATGCGATAGATTACCTGAAGTACCGGCACTGAAGAGGCTTTACTTTTCAGGCTTCAGGCTTCAGGCTTCAGGCTTCAGGAAATTCAAATGCGAAGGTACCCGTTCCAAAAGAGCCCCTGTTTATAACCTGAAACTGAATGCCAGAATCCTAAAGACTGCTTTGCATGACAGGCAATGGCATGGCCGGAGCCGCGCCGAATGCATCGGGCATCATCCCGATTCCGTACTGCCGCGCATACGCCGACGACGCTTCCCACTCATCCGGGGCGCCGGCCAGGAAGGATCGGACCGGGTTTGCCTCGATATAACTGATCGAGTCACTGATAGCGCCGGCATTCCAGAGATTGCGGTCTTCCCCGCCGCCCATCTCCCAGAAACCAAATGAACCATCGCCGTTTATTCCCGGCTCCTGCCCGCGCAGGGCTGTGCGGTAGCGCCTCAAAAAACAACCCTTGATCCCGTTGCGAATACGCATGATATCGTATTTCTGGTCGCTGGGTCCGATAACCAGGTGCACATGCGTGGGCATGATGACATAGGCAAAAAGCTTAAACCGGTAGGCCGTTCGAGCGCGGGATAACTCCTGCAGGAAAAGTTCGCGGGCGAGAGGGTTGTTGAAAAGCCGGAGGTGCCGGAGGCACCAGAAGGTCAACTCGTGAGCGTGTCCCGGAGTGTTATAGTGATAGAATCGCTTCCTGCTTAAATAATCTATCATAGTCGTCCTCGCGATAAAGGTTCACCAACCGGAGCAGTAGCTATATTGCAACCACCGTGCCAGTCGACCGAAATCCTGGGGAGAAAAATTGCATATTCGCGTCAGGGGGATATTATCCGCGGATGAGAAAAGTATTAATAAAAAAAGGAGGAGGGATGAGGAATGAAGGATGAAAAAAGAAAGGTACTGCTCAGGTTGGGGAACCGAGCTTAGATCAAATGCCCTTGGTGGGGGAACCTCGCTACGCGGTTCCCCCTGGCCAAAGCCTCCGCGCCCGCAAAGCCGGACCGCGGGGTCTTTGGCACACGCCTTCCTGCGGAGGTACGCGGCAATGTTTGCCTGAAGGCAAACGCTCGCGTACCCCCGCAACGCTCCCGTAAGGTAGAAAGAACAAACCATTGCTTCCTGCTTTAAACTTGTAACTTCCACCTGTTTTAAATCCGTGTGGCCCGGATCTCCGATCCGGGTGCTTTTGAATTTGCAAAACCCATTGGGCACGGCACGCCGTGCCCCTGCGAAATTTGACCTGCCATCCTCATTGCCTTGCCCTGTTTTTTCTACCTTAAAAGAGGGCGTTGCGGGAGGGGGAAGGCGTTTGCCTTCAGGCAAACATCGCCTACCCCTTCCGCAGGAAGGGGTAGCGGCATACCGGCCGGTGATTTTCCGGCCGGGATAAAGCGAGGGGGAACCCGCGTAGCGAGGTTCCCCCACCAAAGGCATTAAGATCGGTTCCCCTAACTCAGAATCTATCATTCTTAATTTTTCTTCTGTTTCTATTTCTTTTTCTTACTCGTACGAACAGACATACTCCGCAACCCCGTTCTTGACCTCGATATAGAATGACGAGTCGCCGGGCACGCGGAACGACGATCCCGCGGCATAGGTGGTCCACTCCCTTATCCCGGCCAACCGTGCCTTGCAGCTCCCGGCAATGATCTCCATGAGTTCGGGCACGCCGGTCTTGAAGGTAAAGCTTCCCGGGAAAATGAGGCCGAGCGTCTTCTTCGTACCATTCCCGAACAAGACGGTATGGCTGACAACTTTTCCTTCAAAGTAAATGTTGGCTTTACAGATAACGCTCACGCCGTCGAACTGCTTGGGGCTGTTTTCGGTCATGATATACGACTCCTCTCATGGGGTTTGGTGACCACCGCTATTCGCCAAAAATACGTTTTTTGCGACGGTCGCCAACTATATTCCTGAGAAACATAATCCCAACCTGCCGACCCGCCCTATGACAACCCAGGACTACC
This sequence comes from uncultured Fibrobacterota bacterium, assembly GCA_963803935.1. Classification (GTDB taxonomy): domain Bacteria; phylum Fibrobacterota; class Chitinivibrionia; order Chitinivibrionales; family Chitinispirillaceae; genus BOG-1184. Next base: position 64,800 of record CAWDOZ010000071.1, read on the forward strand.
TGCCTCTCGATCATGGAATGCTGCCGCCCCCGGGCGAACCCGGGGACGAATTCTGGTTTGTTGTCCGCGACCAGGCAATACTCGTTTCACTCAGCGAGCCCGTTCCGGTTTTTCCCCGGCTGCGCGATATCGCGACCTTGCAACCGCACCTGCAGCATCCGCGCTATATCGGTGCGCTGCGGGGCATCCCCTGCCGCGCAGCGCACCTTATCGAAACCGTTGCGCTGCCGGAGGGCTTCGACTTCCTCGACCTGCGCACGCTGCTGCGCCGGATCGACGAGGAGCTCTTCCTCATGGCCGGCCGCGCCATTCAGATAGTCAACTGGGCGGCGAATCACCGGTTTTGCGGCCGCTGCGGCGCGCCGACCGTCGAAGAGCCCGACGAACGCGCCATGCGCTGTCCCGCATGCGCACACCTCTACTATCCGCGGCTCTCCCCTGCCATCATCGTCGCGATCGTGCGCAACGGCAGGCTGCTGCTCGCCCTCAACGCGCGGACGAAAACCGGGATGCGCAGCGTCCTCGCCGGCTACCTCGAACCCGGCGAATCGTTTGAATCGTGTGTAAAACGGGAGGTCCTCGAGGAGGTGGGGTTGCAGGTGGAGAATATCCGGTATTTCGGCAGCCAGCCCTGGCCCTTTCCCGATGCGCTCATGGTGGCCTTTACGGCAGACCATGCGGCGGGAGAGATAGAAGTTGACGGGGTGGAAATAGTCGAAGCCGGCTGGTATGCCCCGGATAATCTTCCGGAAAATCTCCCGGGAAAGGGGTCGGTGTCGCGAAAGCTCATTGACTGGTTCGTGGATAAATACGCAGGTGAAAATTCTCTTAGTCAACAATAATTGTAGGCGTTGCTGAAGTTGCTGCTCCTGGTGGGGGAACCATTTAAAAATGGTTCCCCCTGGCCAAAGCCTCCGCGCCCGCAAAGCCGGGCTGCGGGGTCTTTGGCACACCCCTTCCTGCGGAGGTGCGAGAGCGATGCCTGCCTCGCTCACGCTCTGCAGGCGCTCTCGCACCCCCGCAACGCTCCCATTAGGTAGAAAACTCAAAGGAAAAATTGCGAACAAGGAGAAGGTTGCCGTTCAAATGCATTGTAAAATATGACCCCCTTAATAATGGCTCAAGCCGCGGGGGATTTCTTTTAGGGCAAACCGCAGCCGCCCTTTCGTTTGACTTTATATTAGCATCATTTTTCATCCTTCTTCCTTCCGCCTTCATCCTAGCATTTTTAATGTGTTTTCTACCTTAAAAGAGGGCGTTGCGGGAGGGGAAGAGCGTTTGCCTTCAGGCAAACATCGTCTTCCCCTTCCGCAGGAAGGGGTGTGCCCGAAGACGCGTGCCTTTCGCGGCTTCGGGCCAGGGGGAACCGCCAAAGCGGTTCCCCCACCAAAGGCATTAAGCTTAGTTTCTCCTCGCAGGCAGTAATGAATTATTATTTCAAAATTTCCTTTACTTTATCTACCGAATCAATCCCCTCCCGGACACAGTATTCTTCAATTCCCTCCAGAACCTTTATCGGGATTGACGGACCGACAAAGGTCCCGGTCCCTATCTGCACCGCCGTGGCTCCGGCCAGGAGGTACTGGAGCGCATCGTCGGCGGACATGATCCCGCCCATGCCGATGACCGGGATGGCGACGCTGCGGCTGACCTTCCACGTCATCGCCACCCCGACCGGGCGGACGGCCGGGCCGCTCAGCCCGCCGCTGCCGAGCGGCAGCACCGGGCGCTTGGCTTTGGTGTCGATCACCATGCCGACGAGCGTGTTGATGCAGGAGATCGCGTCGGCGCCTCCCGCCTCGGCGGCACGGGCGATTATCCCGATGTCGGTGACGTTCGGCGTCAATTTGACGATAAGTGGTTTTGCCGTGAGAGCGCGAAGCCGTCCGGTGAGCCTTTCAATCTGCCGGGGGTCGGTCCCGAACGCGAGGCCGCCATGCTTGACGTTCGGGCACGAGACGTTGATCTCGTAACCGAAAAGACCGGAGGCACCGTCAAGCCGTTCCACGACGGCGGCATACTCGTCCTCGCTCGAACCCGCGACGTTGGCGATAATCGCGCAGCGAAGACTTGCAAGCGGCGGAAGTTTCTCGGCGAGAAACCGTTCCACGCCGACATTGGCGAGGCCGATCGAGTTTAGAATACCCGAAGGCGTTTCGACGATGCGCGGCATCTCGTTGCCCAGGCGCGGCTCGAGGGTAACCGCCTTGGTATAGATCGCGCCGAGACGCGACAGATCCAGAAGCTGCTCGTACTCGCTCCCGTACCCGAAGGTTCCGGATGCTACCCCTACAGGATTTTGGAGGATCTTGCTCCCGATTTTTACCGATAGTATCATCGAAGCCTCAAACTGATTAATTTTTGTTAATTCATTGGCAGAATAATATAAAAGGCTATGCCAGGGCGATCCAAGGTCGCCGTTTTGTTTGACTTTGAATAATCATCTTTCTTTGTCCCTCTTCAATCCTTTTTGAATGTGTTTTCTACCCTGAAAGAGGGCGTTGCGGGAGGGGGAGGCGTTTGCCAGGGGCAAACATCGCCTTCCCCTTCCGCTGGAAGGGGTGTGCCCAAAGACGCGTGTCTTTCGCGGCTTTGGGCCAGGGGGAACCGCCTTAGCGGTTCCCCCACCAGAGAATTAAACCTATTTATAATAATAAATAAAATGAGAAACTTTTATCGTTCCTATTCCCAATCAAGCTCCCGGCTCGCAAAAACCGGCCCCTCGGTACAGGCCCGCAGATAGCCGCCTCCCGCAGCTTTTACCGCGCAGCCCATGCACGCACCGACCCCGCAAGCCATGACCTGCTCGACCGACACGAAGCAGTCGCATTCCCGCAGAATTGCCATCTCATGGCAAGCCTTCAGCATGGGCAGCGGGCCGCAGGCATAAAGAACGGTATCGCGATCGATTGTGTGCTCGATTGACCGGAGATAGTCGCCGGTGGTTCCCTTGAAGCCAAGGGTGCCGTCGTCGGTGCAGATGACCGGAGACAGGCCGGCAAGGCGAAGCGTTGCCGGGAAGAGCGGAGCGCTTCGGCAGCCGATGACCAGCCGGAACGGGTTTTCCCGCGCGGCAAGGGCGTCGGCAAGGAAGGCGATTGGTCCGATGCCGATTCCGCCGGCGATGAGCAGCGCCTTTCTGCCTTCGGGAAGCGGGAACGGCCTGCCGAGAGGGCCCAGGACATCGAGCCGGTCGCCCCCGACTTTTGTCGCCAGAATCTCCGTACCCCGCCCGCGCCGCTGGTACATCATGACGGCACCCCTGGCTTCATCGAATGCCGCCAGGGCAAACGGACGGCGCAGAAGCGGCACAGAGTCATCCGAAATGCGAAGCGTAAAGAACTGACCGGGTAGCGGCGTGCCTGCCGCATTGTCCCAGGTAAAGGTCATTTCGAGAAAATCGCTGCTTATCGGGGTATTGCCGGTGACGGTTCCGAGGAATTGTTTCATAGAAGGTGCAGCTGAAGGTGAAAAACCGTGATTTGTCGAATTAATATACTTCCCGTTACTATTCAGGCAGATTTTTTTGAAAATTCAAATTCCTAATTCAAAAACAAAGTCAACTTCTGGGCGTTCCGGTGGGGTGCCCTGAGGGGCACCCCACCGGCGCGCCTCCGCCGGGCTCTCGGCAGAGCCGAGCCGGTCTGGGGAGCCATGCGGCGCTTTGCGCCTGTGGCTCCCCAGACTGTCGGGGTCGCTATCGCTCCGCCCGACACCCTCTGTCCTCGCTAACGCAACGTCAAAAGCCGCCTCACCCCCAACCCCTCTCCACGAGTGGAGAGGGGAGAACGCAATGCGGCAGAGGCGATCAGCAGGTAGCCTTTAAAAATTCTTTTATGTTCTTTCTACCTAATGGAGGCGTTGCGGAGGGACGAGAGCGCCTGCTGAGCGAAGCGAGGCAGGCATCGCCTCGTCCTTCCGCAGGAGGGGGTGCGTCGGAGACGCGGCTTTGCGCGGCTCCGACCAGGGGGAACCGCCGCAGGCGGTTCCCCCACCAAAGGCAGTAGATACTTCCCTCCAAATGCCTCCGGATTAACGCCGAAGCTTATATTTATCAGGAATGCGCCTCCTCACCAAGTTCGTCCTCGCCTTTGTGGTTTTTTTCGCCCTCGCGTTCGGATGCATGCTCATTTTCTCCCTGCACGCCCAGCGCGTCATGGTGATGTCCATATCGAGCGATCTCCAGAATATCCTGCAAACCGTTCACTTTTCCTCGCAGGAGATCTCGGCCGAGCACGCACCCGACCGTGACGCCCTGAGCCGGGTGATCGAGGAGGCGAAGAGCAACCCAGCCGTCAAGGAGGTCTCGATTGTCTCCTCGAACCAGGAGGTGGTGGCATCGAGCAATCCGGCGAAAATAGGGAAGCGGAAAACCATTACCGGCAAGGAGATTATCGTCAGGGAGCAGTTCGGCGTCAGCGATTCGAGCGGCAAACACCTCCGGTACGAAGTTACGACGCCCATCGTCCGCGACAGGAAAGTTATCGGGCTCGTGGAAACTTCATTTATCGTCAACGATTTCAACGATCTCCTGCACCGGCTCTATACCCGCAACATCGCACTGACCGGAGGGGCATTTCTGGCCCTTTTCTTTTTATCGTCCATTGTGCTGTACCGGCTCATACAACCCATTCGCCGCCTGAACCTGGCCGCCGAATCCATTGCATCGGGCGACCTCTCGGTTCGGGTGAACTACAAGAGCCGCGATGAGGTGGGCAGGCTGACCTCGACATTCAACCAGATGACCGAAAGGCTTATCGAATCCAAGGACATCGAGGAGCGGCTTCGTCTCATGGACCGCAGGGCGGTGCTTTCGGAGACCGCCGCAACCCTGGCTCATGAAATACGCAATCCGCTGAATCTCATCAACCTTACCGCCGATCACCTTGCCCATTACTATCGGCCCGAGGACTCAAAACAACTTGAGGCTTATGAAGGGCTTATCGCAAGTCTCAAAGCCGAGGTGCGGCATCTCAATACCATGGTTGAGGAGTTCATGGCAATCGGCAAGCCGATTCGCATAAGGAAGTCCCTTTTTTCGCTCGCCGAGCTCCTTGCGCAGGTCGAGCTGCTCGTCAAGCAGCAGCTCGTTTCCAAACAGGTGGCCCTGCACTGCCAGCTGCCGCAGGGTCTCCAGCTTCATGGCGACCAGGAGCAGCTCCGTCTCGTATTCCTGAATCTCCTGCTCAATGCCATGGACGTCTCGCCGGCGGGGGGAACCGTTACGATATCGGCCGAGGTTACGGATTCGGCTGTGGCAATAACGATGGAGGATCAGGGACCCGGCATCGATCCGGGCCATCTGGACAAGATCTTTGAACCTTATTTTTCAAAACGCCCCGACGGTGTCGGCCTCGGCCTGGCAATGGCGAAACGGATCGTGGAAGCGCACAGCGGTTCCATCATCGCAAAAAACCTTGAAAGGAGGGGAGCCTGCTTTTTGATCAGGCTTCCCGTGGATGCAGCATGATCAAGATCGTTCTGGTTGAAGACGACTTCGCGCAGCGTAATATCATGGCAAATATCGTCCGCGCCGAGGGCCATATGGTTTTTGAAGCTGCGAATGTCGATGCCGCCATGGGCATGGTGAACGATAACGATCCGGCGGTCGTGGTAACCGACCTGAAGATGCCCGGACGAAGCGGGCTCGACCTGGTTGAGGAGGTTTCGCGGATGCCGCTCAGGCCTGAAGTGGTGGTGATAACCGCCTTCGGTTCCATAGAAACTGCGGTCCGGGCCATGAGGCTTGGCGCCTACGATTACCTTACCAAGCCCCTTGAGCGGGACGAACTTCTGCTGGTCATCGAGCGGGCGGCGGAAAAATACCGCCTCCGGATCGACGGCATGAGCTTCCGCAACCAGCTTGCCAACCAGTCATCCCATGGTCTCATAGCCGAATCTTCGGCCATGAAGAACGTGCTCGAAATAGTCCGGAAGGTGGCTTCCAGCGACGCAACGGTGCTCATACGGGGGGAATCGGGAACCGGCAAAGAGAAGATTGCGCAGCTCATTCACTACCTGAGTCCCCGCGGAAGCCGTCCCATTCAAAGCATCAATTGTGCGGCGTTTCCCGAAACGCTCCTCGAATCCGAGCTCTATGGATATGAACGGGGTGCCTTCACCGGTGCCCAGGCCCGCAAGATCGGTATCATCGAGACCTCGGGCCAGAGTACCCTGTTTCTGGATGAGGTTGCGGATATGTCGCTCAACACCCAGGCCAAGCTGCTGCGGACCCTTCAGGAGAAGGAAGTCCGGCGGGTGGGCGGAACCTGCTCGATACCCGTCGATCTGCGGGTGGTAGCGGCTACCAATAAGAACCTCGAAGAGGCGATACGGAGAGGCACCTTCAGGGACGATCTCTTCTATCGCCTGAACGTCATTCCCATCGTGATTCCGCCGCTCCGGGAACGAACGACCGATATTCCCGCGCTGGTGGATTTCTTTCTTGCACGGCGCGGCAAGGCGAAGCGGATCTCCCCCGAGGCGATGGAGAAGCTGACCCACTACCCCTGGCCGGGAAATGTCCGCGAACTCGAGGCGGTCATGGAACGCACCATCATCTTATCGGCAACCGATACCATTGAACCCTCCGACCTCCCTCCCGAAATCCAGCGACCCGGACCGTCGGAAATAGTGTCGGCGCAGGAGCCCTCATTGCCTGAGGGCGGCATAGTCTTCGAAGAGTGGGAGCGGTCGATGCTGCAGAAGGCGCTCGATAAGGCCGACGGCAACGTTTCGGTTGCGGCCAGACTTCTGGGCATGACCTACCGTACCTTCCAGTACCGTGCCCAGAAGTTCGGCATGATTGAAAAAAACTCTTCGGCAGGCCCCGAATGATGGTACGCTGAAGTTTAACGTTTTGGTTGTAAAAATTAACCATTTGGTTGTCCCACCCCACCTTTTAAAGCTACCCTTCGGTGACCCACATTTTTGCTGATTAATTTTATGCAAATTAGCCATATATATTGAAAATTGCAGGTAGCCAATATTTGCTTTCAGCTGGCATGGTTATTGTTTGTATTAAGGGCAGTTCAACCTGAAAAAAAGCCGAATGGCTTCTCATAGCAGTTCCACACTCATTCTCCGGAGGTTTTTTATGAAGCTTTACCAAGCCCTTCTCGCAGGTCTTGTTGCAGTGAGTTTTGCCTTTGCCCAGGATAGCGCCGCCACCAAGGCAGCAGCGCCCATGACAAAGACGAAGGCAAAGGCCGCGACCTCAGTTGTAATCAAGGGCACCGTTGTTTCCGTTGATGCAATCGCCGGTACCGTTATCGTTACGCCGAAGGGCAAGAAGGCCGACGAACACCCTCTCCACCACCGATAAGACCAAGGTCATGCCGAAGGGCAAGACGGTTGCCGATCTCAAGGCCGATGACAAAGTCAGTGTCTCCGCCAAGATGGAAGACGGCAAGTGGGTCGCCACAGCGATCACCATTATGCCCATGAAGGCAATGAAGAAGCCGGCAGCGGCACCTGCAGCACCGGAAGCCCCGGCAACCGGTTCAACGGGTAAGTAAGTCTTTTAAGTTTCAGTCAGTTTGAAAAGCCTGTCCGTGATAAAGTTCGCGGGCAGGCTTTTTTATTTTCTGGTGGGGGAACCGCTGAGGCGGTTCCCCCTGGTCGGAGCCGCGCAAAGCCGCGTCTCCGACTCACCCCTTCCTGCGGAAGTGGGCGGCGATGTTTGCCTGTGGCAAACGCTCGCCCACTCCCGCAACGCCCACAATGGGTAGAAAAAACATAAAGGAATTGTAATTCAGTCAGGAAAGCTCTCGGCGCGGCCACCGATAAGAACTTGAATTTTCAAATTGAAATTCCTGATTAGTAAGGTGTTTTCTACCTAATGGAGGCGTTGCGGAGGAACGAGAGCGCCTGCTGAGCAAAGCGAGGCAGGCATAGCCTTGTTCTTCCGCAGGAAGGGGTGAGCCAAAGACCCCGCGGCCCGGCTTTGCGGGCGCGGAGGCTTTGGCCAGGGGCTGGTTCAATTAAAAATATTAATAATCCGTCCATTTTGCCTGTTGGGCAAAATGGGCGAGAGGAGCCGGAGAAGAGAGGTCAAAAAAAGCCTGAACGGTGATTCTCCCGAAATTATATTCATCATGCTGCTTGACGACTATCCTGCCTGGAGTGAGGAAAGAATGCCGTGACAATCAATAGGAATTTTGGATGAAAAAAATCCGGATTTTGCCAATTTCAATAATAGTCGCCTTGTTTTCCGCCTTTGCGGCTCAAGCCCAGTGGGTTAAAGTTAGTGTGCCTATTGTTTCAGGTGATCCAATATTAGCACTGGCGGAAAGTGGAGGTTACCTCTTTGCCGGAACAGGTCAAAGCGGAATTTTCAGGTCAGCCAACAATGGGGCCAACTGGACAGCGGTGAATAATGGGTACTCGACAACCGGAGCAGTTTGCCAGTTGGTGCCAGGCGCAACTTCTCTTTATGTGACAACATTTGTAAGTGGTAATTGTTTCATCACCACAAATAACGGCATAAACTGGACTCAATTAAATCCTCCGGAAGCATTGGGCTTTGCAGTAATCGGGAAATGTCTCATTGCAGAAGGGACTTATGGCATATATCGTTCTGCCGACAGCGGAAATACCTGGACCTATAATTATGGTTTTGAATTGTCCCATGGCTACCCTGTAGTAGTATTTGGGCATTATTTATTTGCAGGGAATAACCCTGGATATGTCCGATCCGCCGATAGCGGAGCTACGTGGACGGCTCCTGATTCTAATTCTTTCCCTACGGGCTTTGCATCTGGGGTTTATGCATTTGCCTCACTAGGGAAATACATCTTTGCCGGAACATATGGTCCAGGTATTTATCGGTCGGCTGACAGCGGAATTACGTGGAATGCGGTAAATACTGGATTACCTCCCGACAGTATTGGTTTGGAAGTTCAGGCTCTTGTTGCATGCAGGGGTTCACTTTTTGCAGGTGTTAATGTTGAAGTAAATACAATATATCAGACATCGGACAGCGGAAAAGCATGGAAAGACGTTGGTACTGGATATCCTGAAGGCAAGGCTGCTATCTGGGCTCTCGCAGAATGCGGTGGATATCTTTTTGCCGGAACAGACACCAACGTCTGCGCCGCCCATTATCCGATTTCGGCATCGCCGTTCTGCCTGAAGGTCCAAAAGTACAAAGTTTGGTTCCAACGGTTAAGGCTGAATATAGCCATGAGAACGTTGCAGTTCACTTTTCAGTTGAGTCGGTGTGCAATATCAGCATCGAAATTTTTAATATTACCGGAAAGAAAATTGCATCCATTAAACGGAATATTCAAAAGGCAGGGGATTGCACGATTAATTTCAATACTGGAAAAATAGCAAGCGGGCTTTATTTTTGCCGATTAAAGGCGGGAAAGACTTTGTGTAATAGTTCGTTTATGGTGGCAAGAGAATAAAGCTTCTTTTTCGTGTGCGTTTACCTTCCCCGGCCGAAACGGCCGCCCCTCCCCCATAAGGGAGGGAAATCAAGACCATATAAAAAAAGAACAATGTTCGCAATACCCTACTTCTCCTGTGGGCTGCTGCAAATTAAACTATAATAATGCGTTCCATTTTGCCTGTTGGCCAAAATGGGCGAGAGGAGCCGGAGAAGAGAGGTCAAAGAAACTGTCCGTGATAAAGTTCGCGGAGGCTTTTTTATTTTCTGGTGGGGGAACCGCTGAGGCGGTCCCCCTGGTCGGAGCCGCGCAAAGCCGCGTCTCCGACTCACCCCTTCCTGCGGAAGTGGGCGGCGATGTTTGCCTGTGGCAAACGCTCGCCTTCCCGTGATATTATAAGAGCCTCTCTTAGAGATAGTATTTTGGGTTTTGTTTGCCAACGAAACACCAACCATTCTAAGGAGGCCCTATATGGCAGCTGGATCACTTAATATTGCTCAGCGGTACCGGATAGCGCAAGAAGTTCCAATTATTATTTCCCTGGATATGCATGATGCCTCAACCTATGCTCTGGGGGTTAATGTTCTGACCGGAGATATTTGTATTGATCATAATATCTTAGGTGGAGCAGAAACAGTACTGAGGGCTATTGAGAAATTGAAAATACGGGGTAGATCTAAATGTGGTGTCAATTCTGGCATCTACCCCGTATTTTCAATTTCTCAATAGCCCTCGGCTTCTGCTCCACCTAAGATATTATGATCAATACAAATACTAAGGACAGAGTCGTTGACCCCCAAAGCATAGGTCGAGGCATCATGCATATCCAGGGAAATAATAATTGGAAAAAAAAAAAATACAGTACACTCAGAGCGATATTAAGTGATCCAGCTGCCATATAGGGCCTCCCTAGAATGGTTGGTGTTTCGTTGGCAAACAAAACCCAACTGTATCTACTAAGAGAGGCTCTTATAATATCACGGGAGTGGGCGAGCGTTTGCCACAGGCAAACATGGCCGCCCACTTCCGCAGGGAGGGGGAGTCGGAGACGCGGCTTTGCGCGGCTCCGAGCAGGGGGAACCGCCTCGGCGGATCCCCCACCAGAAAATAAAAAAGCCTGCCCGCGAACTTTATCGCGGACAGGTTTTTTTGACCTCTCTTCTCCGGCTCCTCTCGCCCATTTTGGCCAACAGGCAAAATGGACGCATTATTATAGTTTAAATTGCAGCAGCCCACAGGAGAGAGGAGGGGCGCATTGCGAGCATTGTTCTTTTTTTATATGTTTTTGATTCCCCTCCCTTATGGGGGAGGGGCGGCCGTTTCGGCCGGGGAGAGGTCAAACGCGCACGAAAAAGAAGCTTTATTCTCTTGCCACCATAAACGAACTATTACACAAAGTCTTTCCCGCCTTGAATCGGCAAAAATAAAGCCCGCTTGCTATCTTTCCAGTATTGAAATTAATCGTGCAATCCCCTGCCTTTTGAATATTCCGTTTAATGGATGCAATTTTCTTTCCGGTAATATTAAAAATTTCGATGCTGATATTGCACACCGACTCAACTGAAAAGTGAACTGCAACGTTCTCATGGCTATATTCAGCCTTAACCGTTGGAACCAAACTTTGTACTTTTGGACCTTCAGGCAGAACGGCGATGCCGAAATCGGATAATGGGCGGCGCCAGACGTTGGTGTTGTTCCGGCAAAAAGATATCCACCGCATTCTGCGAGAGCCCAGATAGCAGCCTTGCCTTCAGGATATCCAGTACCAACGTCTTTCCATGCTTTTCCGCTGTCCGATGTCTGATATATTGTATTTACTTCAACATTAACACCTGCAAAAAGTGAACCCCTGCATGCAACAAGAGCCTGAACTTCCAAACCAATACTGTCGGGAGGTAATCCAGTATTTACCGCATTCCACGTAATTCCGCTGTCAGCCGACCGATAAATACCTGGACCATATGTTCCGGCAAAGATGTATTTCCCTAGTGAGGCAAATGCATAAACCCCAGATGCAAAGCCCGTAGGGAAAGAATTAGAATCAGGAGCCGTCCACGTAGCTCCGCTATCGGCGGATCGGACATATCCAGGGTTATTCCCTGCAAATAAATAATGCCCAAATACTACTACAGGGTAGCCATGGGACAATTCAAAACCATAATTATAGGTCCAGGTATTTCCGCTGTCGGCAGAACGATATATGCCATAAGTCCCTTCTGCAATGAGACATTTCCCGATTACTGCAAAGCCCAATGCTTCCGGAGGATTTAATTGAGTCCAGTTTATGCCGTTATTTGTGGTGATGAAACAATTACCACTTACAAATGTTGTCACATAAAGAGAAGTTGCGCCTGGCACCAACTGGCAAACTGCTCCGGTTGTCGAGTACCCATTATTCACCGCTGTCCAGTTGGCCCCATTGTTGGCTGACCTGAAAATTCCGCTTTGACCTGTTCCGGCAAAGAGGTAACCTCCACTTTCCGCCAGTGCTAATATTGGATCACCTGAAACAATAGGCACACTAACTTTAACCCACTGGGCTTGAGCCGCAAAGGCGGAAAACAAGGCGACTATTATTGAAATTGGCAAAATCCGGATTTTTTTCATCCAAAATTCCTATTGATTGTCACGGCATTCTTTCCTCACTCCAGGCAGGATAGTCGTCAAGCAGCATGATGAATATAATTTCGGGAGAATCACCGTTCAGGCTTTTTTTGACCTCTCTTCTCCGGCTCCTCTCGCCCATTTTGCCCAACAGGCAAAATGGACGGATTATTAATATTTTTAATTGAACCAGCCCCTGGCCAAAGCCTCCGCGCCCGCAAAGCCGGGCCGCGGGGTCTTTGGCTCACCCCTTCCTGCGGAAGAACAAGGCTATGCCTGCCTCGCTTTGCTCAGCAGGCGCTCTCGTTCCTCCGCAACGCCTCCATTAGGTAGAAAACACCTTACTAATCAGGAATTTCAATTTGAAAATTCAAGTTCTTATCGGTGGCCGCGCCGAGAGCTTTCCTGACTGAATTACAATTCCTTTATGTTTTTTCTACCCATTGTGGGCGTTGCGGGAGTGGGCGAGCGTTTGCCACAGGCAAACATCGCCGCCCACTTCCGCAGGAAGGGGTGAGTCGGAGACGCGGCTTTGCGCGGCTCCGACAGGGGGAACCGCCTCAGCGGTTCCCCCACCAGAAAATAAAAAAGCCTGCCCGCGAACTTTATCACGGACAGGCTTTTCAAACTGACTGAAACTTAAAAGACTTACTTACCCGTTGAACCGGTTGCCGGGGCTTCCGGTGCTGCAGGTGCCGCTGCCGGCTTCTTCATTGCCTTCATGGGCATAATGGTGATCGCTGTGGCGACCCACTTGCCGTCTTCCATCTTGGCGGAGACACTGACTTTGTCATCGGCCTTGAGATCGGCAACCGTCTTGCCCTTCGGCATGACCTTGGTCTTATCGGTGGTGGAGAGGGTGTCGTCGGCCTTCTTGCCCTTCGGCGTAACGATAACGGTACCGGCGATTGCATCAACGGAAACAACGGTGCCCTTGATTACAACTGAGGTCGCGGCCTTTGCCTTCGTCTTTGTCATGGGCGCTGCTGCCTTGGTGGCGGCGCTATCCTGTGCAAAGGCAAAACTCGCTGCGACAGACCTGCGAGAAGGGCTTGGTAAAGCTTCATAAAAAACCTCCGGAGACACAGAGTGTGGAACTGCTATGAGAAGCCAGATTCAGCTTTTTTTCAGGTTGAACTGCCCTTAATACAAACAATAACCATGCCAGCTGAAAGCAAATATTGGCTACTTTACTGCAATTTTCAATATATATGGCTAAATTACATAAAATTAATCAGCAAAAAATGTCTGGGTGAGTTTCAAAAGATGTTTGAAAAGGTGGGGGTGGGACAACCAAATGGTTAATTTTTCCAACCAAAACGTTAAACTTCGGCGTTTACATCATTCGGGGCCTGCCGAAGAGTTTTTTTCAATCGTTCCGAACTTCTGGGCACGGGTGCTGGAAGGTACGGTAGGTCATGCCCAGGAACCTCACAGCAACCAAAACTTTGCCGTGCGCCTTATCGAGCGCCTTCTGCAGCATCGACCACTCCCCACTCTTCCGAAGACTATGCCGCCCTCAGGCAATGAGGGCTCCTGCGCCGACACTGCTTCCGACGGTCCGGGTCGCTGAATTTCGGGAGGGAGGTGGAAAGACGTTATCGGTTTTACCTTTAAATAGGCATGATAGTCAGTTGCC
>CAWDOZ010000072.1:0-35018 GCA_963803935.1 uncultured Fibrobacterota bacterium
TTCCAGATAAACATTATAAAAGCCCGGCCCAACAAAAAATCCGAGACTTACTTTCGATGGCGAGTAGGCAGTTGCCGGAGAAACGTACGGCCTCGCAACAGGCGCCGGAGTCGCAGGCCGCGGAGGTACATATCCGGCATTGTTATTTCCCGCGGAAGCACTGTTCCCTTGATTCGATACCGATGCAGGAGTTGCAACGACCGCAGCGGGATGTTGCCGCAGCGTATCAGGAGGCGCCGCTTGATTGACAGCAGCCGCGCGTTCGATTTTGTCGATATTGCTGTAATAGATTACCCAGACGCTATTGCCGTTTACCCGTATTCTCAGGCTTGAGCCGGGATTATCGGAGATGATGGTTCCCTGAATAATTTCGCCGTCCTTCTGATAAACAACATCATTCTTCTGCTGGGCTGCTGAAGGGATCGCAAGACCTGCCAATAGCACTATGCCGGTAAGGACTCGGCGAAGCTGAAGCATTGGAAACTCCTTTCGGTTGCAGAGGCTTTAATTCGTAGTGAGATGAGGCAATTCAATCCACAAAAGATGCTGGAAGCGTGTGGATGCCGCTGCAATGCGGCGTAACTGGCGAAGCTTGAATTTACGATAGGCCGGACGGGGAGTCAAGGTGATTGAAGCTCTCCGATGCAGAGCTTCCGGGGACCGCAAAGCAGCCTGCCATCTTCCATAGGAGAGGAACCATTTGTAATTCGAGCAGTAACCTCGGAGAAGAGCTCCGGGGTTACTGCTCGCTGTGCCTGTTCAACTCACTCTTGTTAATAATAATTAGGTTACTCCACCTTCACCATCCACCCATGCCGGTCTTCCTCCTCGCCATATTGCACAGCGAGAAGCTTCTTGTACAGTTTCGTCAGAATCGGCCCGGCTTCGCCTTCATGGCCGAAGTTATAAACCCGGCCATTGCAGGTAATGGAACGCACCGGGGTGATCACCGCTGCGGTGCCGCATGCGCCGACCTCGGCGAAATCGGCAAGCTCCTCGAGGCCGATCGCGCGACGCTCGACCGTGAGGCCGATATCAGCCGCGAGCTCCTGGAGACTCTTATTGGTCACCGAGGTGAGAATTGAGTCCGACTCCGGGGTCACGTATTTATTATCCTTTGTAATCGCTATGAAATTCGAGGTGTCGAACTCTTCTATATGCGTCCGCGTGCCCGCATCAAGGTAGAGCGATATGGTGAACCCGAGTTTCTTTGCTTCAAGGTATCCCAGAAGTCCGGCCGCATAGTTGGCTGCCGCCTTAATTTTTCCCAGGCCGCGAGGAGCAGCGCGGTCGTACTTGTCCTGCACCATAGCGGCTACGGGCAAAAACCCGTCCTTATAGTAAGGGCCTACCGGCATGGCGAGAACCAGGAACACATAGTCGTCGGACGGGGAGATTCCCACGCGCGGGCTCGACCCGATGAGAAGCGGTCGCAGGTACATGGATGCGCCGGTACCGTATGGCGGCATCCAGTCACGATTGCCGGCGATTACCTTTTTGCAGGCTTCGATGAAAAGCTCCTCCGGAACCGGCTCCATGACAATCCGCTTCGCGCTCCGGACCATGCGTCGGGCATTTTCCTCGGGCCGGAAGAGGGCGATGGAGCCGTCTTTTCGGGTAAATGCCTTGAGTCCTTCGAAGCATGCCTGCCCGTAATGCAGTGCCGCGGCGGCTACATGAATGGACATGTTCGGGTCGGTACATGATGTTAATCCGGTCCAGCCTCCATCCTGCGTAAAGTCCGCCCGCATGAAACTGTCGGTCTGCATGTATTTGAAACCAAGGTCTCGCCACTTCAATTGTGGAGCCATACCGGTCCGATCTCCTATCGAAATAATAGATTATTGCTTATCATTGAACTGTTTATTTCAAAATAAGGGGAAATGCGCTTTTCCCTATGTTTTTGCGGCCATCTTCAGCGACTCCCGCATCAGCTTGAATTTCAGGGCATCGATGAGCGCAAGCCATGAGGCCTCGATAATGTTCGTCGAAACTCCCACGGTTCCCCAGCGGGTGTTTCCGTCCGACGATTCGATAAGCACCCGGACCTTGGCGCCCGTGCCGTCGCGGCCATCGAGTACCCGAACCTTGAAATCCTCCAGTTTTACTTCGGCAAGCGAGGGAAAGAGCCTCACCAGCGCTTTCCGCAAGGCATGATCGAGCGCATTGACCGGGCCATCGCCTTCGGCCGCCGTATGCTCCACGTGATCGTTCTGCCGCACTTTGATCGTCGCTTCGGAATACGCCTCACCGCTCTCCCGCTTCTCTTCGATCACGCGAAAAGCAAGCACCGAAAACGGCTCGGTGAATTGGCCGAGCATCTGCCGCGCAATGAGTTCAAAGGATCCCTCCGCTGCCTCGAACTGGTACCCGCTTGTTTCGAGCTCCTTGATGTGAAACAGGAGTTTTTTCACGCGCGGGTCTTTCTTGTCGAGGTTGGGCAAAATAGTCGAGAGCTTTTCAAGCATGGTGCTTGAACCGGCCTGGTGCGACACCACGAATTGCCGCGCGTGACCCACGAGCTCCGGTGCGATATGCTCGAAGGAGTGCCGGACCTTGCGGACCGCATCGGCATGCGCGCCTGCCTTATGCGAAAAGGCGGCCTCGCCCACATAGGGCTGGCCCACTGCCGGAATAAGGTTTGCCACCTCGGCGACAAAGAGAGAGACCGGCCGCAGGAGCTCCAGCTGCTCGGGAGATATGAGCGGCACCGCCCTCTTGAGCTGCAGATTCGGGATGATGGTGCAGAGGTTGGCATTGCCGCACCGCTCGCCCAGACCGTTGATGGTCCCCTGCACCTGGGCAGCGCCCTCGATGACCGCGAGGCACGATATCGCATCGGCGCAACCTGAATCGTTATGAACATGGATACCGAGCCGGCAGTCGACCTTCGGAAGCACCTCGCGCCAGATTGTCAGGAACTCGTCGGGCAATAGCCCCCCGTTCGTATCGCACAGGACAATCAGGGCGGCGCCCGCCTGGTGCGCTGCCCGAAGGGTTTCCATAGCATAGCCGGGGTTGGCCCGGTAGCCGTCGAAGAAGTGCTCGGCATCATAAATCACCTCGCCGGCATACTGCCTGCAGAAAGCGATCGTTTCACCGATCATGGCAATGTTTTCCTCGAGGGTCGTCCGCAACACCTTTTCTACATGCAGGTCCCAGGTCTTGCCGAACATGGTTATCACCGGGGCACCGCTTTCGACGAGCGCTTTCACGAATTCATCGTCCCCGACCCGTATGCCCGGCCGCCGCGTGCTGCCGAAAGCCGCGACTCTGGCACTGACCTTGAGCTGTTTCACCTCGCGGTAGTATCCCAGGTCGATCTCGTTGGTCGGATTGGGCCATCCGCCCTCGATGTAATGGACACCGAGCTCGTCAAGCTTCTGCGTGATACGAAGCTTGTCGGAAAGCGAAAGGTGGACACCGAGCCCCTGATTGCCGTCGCGAAGCGTGGTGTCGTAGAGCGTAACATCGGCCTGGCTGTGTTTCATAGCAGTATTCCTTCCGGGGTTTCGTAGAGACGCAGCATGCTGCGTCTCTACCGATGGCACCCCTCGCCTTACTTTACCATCGACGCGATCAAATCACCCACCTGCGTCGTTCCCATTCCCATCTTGCCTGCCGAGAGGCTCTTGATTTTCCCTGAAGCAAGCGCATCGTGCACCGCCTTGTCTATCGCATTTGCCGCAGCGGTTTCACCGAGGGTATCGAGCATCATGCCGCCCGCACAGATCGCTGCCAGCGGATTGATCACGTTGAGACCGGTATACTTTGGCGCACTGCCGCCGATCGGTTCGAACATGGACACGCCCTCAGGGTTGATGTTGCCCCCCGCTGCAATCCCCATGCCGCCCTGGATCATGGCACCAAGGTCGGTAATGATGTCGCCGAAGAGATTTGCCGTCACGATGACGTCGTAGAATTCCGGGCTCTTGACCATCCACATGGTGCAGGCATCGACATGGTTGTAATCCTGTTTGATATCCTTGTATTCGGCGTCGCCGATCTCCTTGTGCGTGCGGACCCACAGGTCCCCCACGTAGGTCAGGACATTGCACTTGTGAACCAGTGTCAGCGTCTTCTTCGGATTGTTACGCTTGCGCGTATACTCGTAGGCGTACCGTATGCAGCGTTCCACGATGGGACGCGAATACAGCATGACCTGTGTGGCGATCTCGTTCTGCGTGCCGACCATGGTCGCCCCGCCCATACCGGTATAGATGTCGCCGGTATTTTCGCGGATCACGACGAAATCGATATGCTCGGGACCCTTGTCCTTGAGCGGCGTTTCGACATTCGGATAAAGCTTTACAGGCCGAAGATTGATGTACTGGTCGAGCGCGAACCGGAGCTTGAGCAGGATGCCGAGCTCCAGGATACCTGGCTTGACATCGGGATGGCCGATGGCGCCCAGAAAGATGGCCTGGTACTTCGCGAGCTCGGCCACCGCGCTGTCCGGCAGGGTTTCGCCGGTCCGTTTGTAGCGCTCCCCGCCGAAGTCGTAGTCGGTATAATTGAATTTAAGCCCATAGGCGGCTCCTGCAGCGTCCAGAACCTTGACACCCTCCCGCAGTACTTCCGGCCCGGTGCCGTCTCCCGGCATCAGGGCTATGCTGTACGATTTCATCAACTTCGTCCTTTGTTAAATGTTAAACGGGTACCTGCTGTAATTTTTTCAGAGTTCATCGGTCATGGAACTCTTCTGCATCGGCAATTTCCGCTTGAACTTCTTCATTCGCGCGATTTTGTTGACAATATCCATGTAGGCGAGCGCCGATGCCTCGACGATGTCCGTACTCGTGCCGGTTCCCACGAAGACCCCTTCGGCAGCGCGGCCGACCATGGTTACCTTGCCCTGCGCCTCGCGCCCCTCGGTCACCGATTCGAGGTGGTAGTGCTCGATGGTGATTTTGAATCCGGCTATCCTGTCAATTGCCCTGGCGGCGGCGTCTACCGCACCGTCACCGGTAGCGGCCTCCTGCTCGGTCTTTCCGTCATGGGCCATGCGCGCGGTCGCGGTCGCCACGGTCCCGAGCCCGCTCGATACGTTGAGATACTCCAGCGTAAACCGGTCGGCGAGATCGCCCGCGTTCTTTGCCTCCATGAGCACCACGAGGTCATCGTCGTATACCGAGCCCTTCTTATCCGCCAGGGCGATAAACCGCTGGTAAAATTCCGCAATGTCGACTTCGGGCCCGTTGTACCCGAGCGCCGCAAGCCTCGACTTTACCATATGGCTTCCCGATCGGCTGGTCAGGTTCATCCGGTTTTCGCGGAGCCCCACCGATTCGGGGGTCATGATTTCATAGGTCTGCCTCGCCTTGAGCACCCCGTCCTGATGGATTCCGGACGAGTGCGCAAAGGCATTGGCGCCGACGATGGCTTTGTTCGCCTGCACCGGCATGTTACAGATTTCTCGGACAAGCCTGCTCGTCCGCATGATCTCTTTTGTGTCAATATTCATCCTGAGGTGCGGGAAGAGATCCTGCCTGACCTTGATCCCCATGACCACCTCTTCGAGCGCGGTATTGCCGGCTCGCTCGCCGAGACCGTTTACCGCGCACTCGATCTGCCGCGCGCCGTGCGAAACCGCAGTTATCGAGTTGGCGGTTGCCATGCCCAGATCGTTGTGGCAGTGGACCGAAATGACCGCATCGCCGATGTTCGGAACCCTGGCAAACAGGTCGTCGAAAATAGCGCCGAACTGCTCGGGGGTCGTATAGCCGACCGTATCCGGAATGTTAATGGTCCCGGCCCCGCAGCGGATGGCATGCTCAACCACCCGGCAAAGGAAATCGAGTCCCGTTCTTCCCGCGTCCTCCGGAGAGAACTTGACATCGTCCACGTAGCGGCGGGCAAGACGGATGCTTTGCCTGACCATGGAAAGGATATCGTCTTCCGACTTCTTGAGTTTCTTTTCCATATGGATGGCGGAGGTGCCCACGAAGAGGTGGATCCTCGGCCGCTTCGCCGGCTTCACCGCCTTGCCGCAGGCGATGATATCCTTTTCGACAAGCCGTGCAAGGCCGCAGATCACCGGCCTCTGGATTTCCCGGGCAATAGTCGCAACCGATTCGAAATCGCCGGGAGAGGAGATAGGGAATCCCGCCTCGATGACATCGACTTTCAGCCGATCGAGCTGCCGTGCAATCCGGACCTTCTGCTTGACCGAGAGGCTCGACGAAAGCGACTGTTCGCCGTCGCGGAGGGTGGTATCGAAGATGATGAGCTTTTCCTGTTTCATTATTCTTTATCCTTTAATGGTGCGATGACACTCTCCGGCGCGCTGATCGTATTCCCCCGGGCCAGGCAACAGCCCCCTCTCCCCCGCGGGCGGAGGGGAGGGGGGTAAAATTACGCCGATCCGGAAGTATCAGTTCTCTCCCCTGCCGCCGGTACCCTTGACGCCCTTGACTATTTCCTTCGCCTTTTCCTTAGGGCGCAGAGCGCGAACGGCGGCGCCGGCACGCCACATTTCCGACTCATGAATTTCTGCAAGTTTTGCCGCAAGGAATTTCTGGTAGTCCTTGCCGCCGCAATCCGCAATGACCTCCGCGGTCTCCTTGCCGGTCTTGACCGATTTATACAGTTTCTCGAAAACCGGCAGGTTGGCCTGCCTGAAAATCGGACGCCACTTGAGCGCGCCGTGCTGGGCGGTTACCGAGCAGTTCGAATACATCCAGTCCATGCCGTTTTCATCGACAAGCCGGATAAGGCTCTGGGTAAGCTCCCTCGACAGTCTCATTGAACGCCTCGGACGGGCTGTGGCCGTATTTACGGAGTACATCGTACTGCGCCTGCATGACGCCTGCGAGTGCGCCCATGAGTACCCCGCGTTCGCCGGTAAGGTCGCTGTACACTTCGCGCTCGAAGGTGGTCGGGAACAGGTACCCGGAGCCGATGGCGATGCCGACCGCCTTGCACCGCTCCTCCGCCCTGCCCGTTGCATCCTGAAAAACGCCGAAGCTTGAATTGATGCCGGAACCCGAGAGGAAGTTGCGGCGCACATTCGTTCCCGAACCCTTCGGGGCAACGATGATGACATCGACATCCTTCGGCGGGATGACGCCGGTCTGCTTTTTATAAACAATTGAAAAGCCATGCGAAAAATAGAGCGCATCGCCGGGCTTGAGGTTTTCCTTCACCGTGGGCCAAATGAGCCGCTGGGCGGCATCGGATACGAGCATCTGGATGATGGTGCCGTGCTTTACCGCCTCGGCGATCGGGAACAGGGTCTTTCCCGGAACCCAGCCATCCTTTACCGCGCGATTCCAGTCCCTGGCGTACTCCTTTGCCTGACCGATGATGACGTTGATGCCGTTGTCCTTCATATTCAGCGCCTGTGCAGGGCCCTGCACGCCGTAGCCGATCACGGCAACCGTCTCATTTTTCAGAACCTTGCGTGCCTTTGCAAGGGAAAATTCCTTACGCGTGGTAATTTCTTCCTTGACGCCTCCAAAATCAATCAGTGCCATACCGACTCCTTTATGGTTAGGTGGATGATGCCGAATTTCAATTCATGACCGGGCGCTGCATGATGGGCACAGCACGCTGTGCCCCTACGGTTTCTATGTTCCCAACACTCGAACTCTCCAACCCTCCAACCTATCAATCCTTCGCCTTGCCGATGGCGATGGCGCCCGACCGCACGATCTCCCTGATGCCGAAGGGCCGGACCATGCCCACGAAGTCGTCGATGCCCGCCGACCGCCCCGCCAGCTCCACGGTCACCGATTTCTGCGTAACATTGACAATCCGCGCGTTAAAAATGCCGCACAGATCGAGAATTTCGTGCCGGTTCGCCTTCGAGGCATCGATCCGGATCAGCAGGAGCTCGCGATCGATGATGGGGCGGTCGATGAAGTCGATCACCTTGATGACATCGAGCAGCTTGTTAAGCTGCTTCGCGATCTGTTCCAGAATCGCTTCATCGCCGGTCACCACGATGGTCATGCGCGAAACGGTAAGATCCTCGGTCTCGGCAACGGTCAGGCTCGTTATATTGTAGCCCCTGCTCGAAAAAAGGTTGGCAACGCGGGATAACGCCCCGTGCCGGTTTTCAACAAGCAGGGAAATGATGTGCGTGCTCATCAGCCCTCCAGCATGATGGCGCTGAGCGGCTTGCCCGCCGGAACCATCGGATAAACGTTTTCGTCCTCGATCACCATGAATTCCATGAGCGCCGGTCCGTCAACCGCAAGCCCTTTCTTGAGCACCTCCCCGACCTCGCCGACCTTCTCCGCGCGGAAGGCGGGAATGTCGTAGCTTTCCGCAAGGGCGATAAAATCGGGCACATAGGCGCGCTTGCAGCCGTTGACGCCGCCGCACTGGCCGCACACCTCCGGCTTCCTCCTGAGGCAGGTTGCGCTTCTGCGTTTGTCAAAAAACAAGTCCTGCCACTGGCGCACCATGCCGAGCCATCCGTTGTTCAGGATAACGATCTTGACCGGGATGCGGTTGAGCGAAATTGTCGCGAGCTCCTGGATATTCATCTGGATGGAGCCGTCACCGGCAATCACCACCACCATCTTTCCGGGGTGGGACATTGCCGCACCCATCGCCGCAGGAAGTCCGAATCCCATGGTGCCGAGGCCGCCCGAGCTGATGAGTGTCCGGGGCTCAGCGAATTTATAATACTGGGCGGTCCACATCTGGTGCTGCCCGACCTCGGTGGCCACGATTGCTTTTCCATCGGTCAAATTAAAGAGCGTTTCGATAACCGATTGCGGCTTGATGTCGGTCTCGGATTCCGATGGCTTATAGGTAAAGATGCCGCCTTCGATCAGGGAATCGATCCGCGTGTTCCACTCGTCACGATCGCGGGGGGCCACAATTTTATTAAGCTCCTCAAGGATGAGCTTCGCATCGCCGACGACCGGAATATCGACCTTGATGATCTTGGATATCGCCGACGGATCGATATCCATGTGGATGATCTTCGCATTCTGGGCGAAATGATCCACGTTGCCCGTTACCCGGTCGTCGAACCGGGCACCGATGGAGATAATGAGGTCAGTCTCCTGGAGTGCGGCGTTTGCTGCGCGCGATCCATGCATGCCGGGCATGCCGATGAAGAGCGGGTGGTCGCCGGGAAATCCTCCAAGCCCCATGAGCGTCAGCGTCACCGGGGCGTTGATTTTTTCGGCGAGAGCGCGAAGCTCGCGATAGGCGCCGGAAATGATGACGCCGCCTCCCGCGTATATCACCGGTTTTTTCGCGGCTGCGATTGCCTCGGCCGCCTTTTTGATCTGCAGGATGTGGCCGGCAAGCTTCGGCTTGTAGGAGCGAATCGAAACCGTTTCCGGATATGCGTAATTGTCGAGCGCTGCCCGCGACACATCGGCAGGGATATCGATAAGCACCGGACCGGGACGACCGGTGCGGGCTATATAGAACGCCTGCTTGAGCACCTGCGGGAACTCTTCGACCGATTTCACGAGAAAATTATGCTTGGTAATCGATCGGGTGATTCCCGCGATATCGGCCTCCTGGAAGGCATCGCTGCCGAGCACCGGCGTGGGAACCTGGCCCGTGAGCGCTACCATGGGAATAGAATCCATGTAAGCGGTCGCTATCCCGGTTACGAGGTTGGTGGCACCCGGACCGGAAGTCGCGAGGCACACCCCGACTCTCCCGGTAGCGCGAGCATAGCCGTCGGCCGCATGGGCCGCGGCCTGCTCGTGCCGCACCAGAATGACCTCGGGCGTCGTAACACCGTACAGCGCATCGAATATTGGAATGACCTGGCCGCCCGGGTAACCGAAAACAACCTCCACACCTTCTTTTTGCAAAGCATCAACCAGGATCTGCGCGCCTGTTTTCTTCAAAGTACCCTCCGTGCGCATGTGCGCGGCGAAATCTATTTAAAATACCACCTTTTTGCAAATCGGATCAAGCATTCACCGGAAACAGGACAAAAAAAAAGCCCGCTTCCTTTCGGGAGCGGGCTTTTTTTTGTCGAATTGCATCAGATCAAAAAGCCGTCTCCCCTGGTCCCGGAATAATAACCAGAACCCCCAGCAGGTTAATAACCGCTACGGTAATAATGGAAACAAGCGTAGTTGCAGGAAATTTCGACCTCATGATTTTAAAATAGCTATTTGAACGAATGAAGTCAAGACTTTTTTTCCGCCGGGAGGAGCGGCCGGTTCGTCCGCTCCGCCCGCTCTCCCGGATTGCCGGATTTTCAGCGAATGATATAGATTGTTGATGACAGGGGTCGGGATGCCGTACTTCTGTTGTCTCACCTACTAATGCGTAGCGGAGGTGTCCATGAAAAAAATGATGATTCTTTTCTCGGTTGCAATGCTCGTGCCGCTCTATGCAGGAACCAGAATCATTGTCCCTGATGCAGCGCCCACCATACGTGCGGGCCTGGACCGGGCCGATGCACGCGATACGGTTTTTGTGCGGCAGGGAGTCTACCACGAACAGGTGGCGCTCAAGGACGGTGTGATCCTGCTTGGCGAATCACCCGTTACCACAATTATCACCGGAAAAAGCTCAAAACCGGTGGTCATCGGAGCCAATGGCTCGGTTATCAAAAATTTTACAATTGAAAATGGCGATAAGGGAATTCTCTGCGAGGGGGTCACCATGACCATCGAACACAACCTTATCCGCGATAACCGGGGCATCGGCATCCACTGCCTCCTGGTGCTCCCGCACATTTTCAATAACGTCATCTATCGGAACCAGGGAACCGGTATCTACTGCGAAGGTGCGCGAACCCTTCGTGCCTCGATTGAGAACAATGTGCTCGGAGAAAACGGCAACAGCGGGATCATGCTCCTGGGCAACACCGAGATCGTCGTTCAGAACAATATGTTTCTCAGCAACAAGCAATTCGGTATCTGGGTCGCAAATGGGGCACGCAAAAGCAGGGTCATATTCAATGATTTTTACTTGAATCGGCTGCCGTTCAAGGGCGTATCCATGGCTGACCGGACGAACTTCGGCGCCGACCCGCAGTATGGAATGGAAGGCGACTCGCCCGAGCAGCTCTTTTCCAAGCCTTCCCTGGTACTGCGCATGCGCGGCAAGGATGGGAAAGATATCGGGCTGTTATTCCCGCAGTAGAGAGGCAGCATGCTGCGTCTCTACCAATGCCAGGTTGATCAGCGATCATCCACCATAAAATTAACACGATAGGATAGCCATGCACCCAAGCCACCAATTTCTCTTTTTTGCCTCCAGAATTGAGGCCGCCACCATTGAACTCGATGCCGAGGAGTCGCGCCATGCCGCGGCCGTTCTTCGTCATGCGCCGGGAGATCCGATCCGGGTAACCAACGGCGCCGGAAAGCTGTACGAGTGCCGGGTGGATTCCACCGACCACGGCCATGTCACGGCAACGGTCCTGCGCCACGCCACGGTGAAAAGGCACCAATGTCCGCTGCACCTCATCGTCGGATTGCCGGAACGCGTCGCTTTTGAAAACCTGTTGACCGACCTCGCCGCCCTGGGTGTTGAACGCATAACCCCGCTCATAAGCAAGCATTGCCAGCGTCCCTGGTGGGACAGCTGGGAAGATAAATTCGCAGACCGTCTGCAGGGCAAAATGATTGCAGGCATGAAGCAATCGGGCTACCCATTTCTCCCGCAACTCGATGTGCCCCTTGATTTCGGTAATTTATCGACCGTGCTCACAAAGCGCACCTATATGGCCGATCCTATCGGAAAATCGTTTTCAGCGTTCGTTGAAATGATTCGCAGCGATGCGCCCGGGACCTCGGCCTGTATCGTGGGACCTCCGGGTGGATTGGAGTCCGGCGAAGGCGGGTTCCTCCGCATGGTCGGCGTCGTTCCGATCAGTATTGCCCCGTCGCGACTGACAACCGAACTTGCAGCGGTGGTCATGGCGAGTGAAATAATGGGGATCCGGATACCATAACTTTGATTTACCGCTTTGTTGGGGGAACCGCTTAGGCGGTTATCCATTTTCCCCAAAAGGGAAAATAGACGGATTATTATTAGTTTTAATTGTACCAGCCCCTGGCCAAAGCCTCCGCGCCCGCAAAGCCGGGCTTGCGGGGTCTTTGGCTCACCCCTTCCTGCGGAGGCGCGCGGCTATGTTTGCCTTCGGCAAACGCTCGCGCACCCCCGCAACGCTCCCATTAGGTAGAAAACACACAGATAAATGCAGATAACAAAAACTATATAAGCGTACTATCGTTAAATCTACAGATACTAAATCTTTCCCGCATCTACCCATCTACGCTTGAACGCTTCTGAAAATTTGAATTTTTTGATTGTGTATTCTACCATAAAAGAGAGCGTTGCGGGAGGGGAAGAGCGTTTGCCTTTAGGCAAACATCGCCTTCCCCTTCCGCTGGAAGGGGTGTGCCTGAAGACGCTTTTCGCGGCTTCAGGCCAGGGGGAACCGCCTAAGCGGTTCCCCCACCAAAGCAGTAAATTTCTATAGTTAAAATTACTAAAATGGCATAACCTTTGCTTCCTTAATGACTACGATTCTCGAATGAAGAATCGAACCATCACACACCATTAAAAGCATGGAGGAAACCGTATGGCAATGCTGAATCCGTATTTATCCTTCAAGGATAATTGTCGCGAGGCGATGGAATTCTACAAGGGTTGCCTGGGAGGCAAATTGACCATGATGACCTTCGGCGAGTCGCCAATGGCCGCCAAGGTGCCCGAGCCCATGCACAACAATATTATGCACTCGGTTTTGCAAAATGATGGTTTCATGCTCATGGCGTCCGACATGATGGAGCCCGGAGAAAGCATCCAGGGTACCACCATCTCGCTTTGCCTCTCCTGCAAAACAAAGGAAGAGTTGGAAGCATCCTTTAAAAAATTATCTGCAGGCGGAAAGGTAGTGAGCCCGCTGCAAGAGTTCTTTTTCGGAACGCTGGGAAACCTGGTTGATAAATTCGGCTTTCGCTGGATGTGTGAAATGCACAATGAAGATATGAAGATGTGAGAGCTTATGAGAAAGATCGTTGCATTCGACATGCTTTCGGTCGACGGGTACTTCGCCGGTCCCGCCGGTGAGCTGGATTGGCACCACGTCGACCGGGAATTTAACGAGTTTGTCATTCCGATGCTGAAGGCAGCAGGGACGCTGCTCTTCGGCCGAATAACCTACGACCTGATGGCCGCATACTGGCCAACCCCTATCGGAGCCAGGGACGATCCGGTCGTTGCCGGGTTAATGAACAGCCTGCCGAAAATAGTTTTTTCAAAGAGCCTCGATACCCTCTCATGGAACAATTGCGAACTCATGCGCGATATTGTTCCCGAGGAGCTTTTCGCCCTTAAAAATCGCAAAAGCGGAGACATGCTGCTTCTCGGGAGCGGCACGATAGTATCGGCATTTGCAAAGGCAGGCCTTATCGATGAATACCGGTTTATTGTGAACCCGGTAATTTTGGGTAAAGGTAAATGGTTATTCGACGCTGCCGGGGAACGGATTAAGCTTAAGCTGATAAATTCAAAGAGGTTTGAATCGGGGAATGTGCTTTTGGACTTTGAGCCGGTGGGAAATGTAAAGTGATCTTTTCTTCTCAGGAGGGGTAATCATCTATCCGTCCAACCGATCAAACCTGTCCGACCTGTCTGACCCGTCCGACTTGTTTTACTGCGAAGGTCGCGCGATTCGGCCCGCGGCGAGGTCAAAAAGCTGGCCCGGCGATGGAATCGGGATTGTCTATATAGTACATATCTTTCCGATAGCCTTCATAAACGTGCTGCTGGACATTGACCGGAGCTCCATTAAAGGTTTGAAGCTCAAAGTTGTAGTCATTAAAACTCAGATAGGTCAGTCCATACCTGCTGAAGTATTCCCCGGCAAAATATAGTCCGGCAAAGAAATCCAGATATGAATAGCCGCTGCCGTCGTCAAATTTGAAACAGGGGAAGGTACTTTTCCGGGGACCGATTAAAACCGGCGCAAAGGCGGGAATCGCCGGGAAAAAGGGGTTTGAAAACATGATGGGAATTGAATCTACCCTGTCCATGTTGATGATGCTGTCGTCCGTTATCCGCAAGGTATCATAAAGAACGGAAGACCCACACTCCCATTTTAATATTGCCGTTGAGCCGGTGCTTTGAACTACCTGAATGGAAATATTTCCGCAGGTAGTCGTGAGGATTTGATTTGTGTCGGCAGCCGATCCAGCAGTCGCCTGAACTACCGTGTACTCGTACTCCCAGGTATTTCCCACCGATAGTGGAGCGAATGAATCATTCAAGGTATCTACGGCAAGTTTGCCATGTGCCGTGTAAAAGCTGTCGGCCCGGAGCCAGAGGGCGTCGATATCCGGGCAGGTACTTGTGGACTTTTTAGGTTCGAATAAATTGCAGCAGGCTAATAAGGAAATGAGGATGCAGGGGTAGGCAATTATTTTCATGGTGCTTGAACCTTTATTGACATTACCCTTCGTCAGCTCTTTTTAGGGAATGCCGGAAAAGTAAATAGTTTCTGCCGGGATTGAGTCAACCAATCGAAATTGGAAAGGGATTTATACCCGGGAAAGATCCCGGCAAAGGATTTTGCGGGAGGGGTGGATTCGGTGAGGGTGGAAATGATGATGGAATCGGGATTATTTTCAAAATAAATGTATTTAGCAATTCCCTCATTAATATGTTGCCTTTCATTAACCTGCCCCATATTAAAACCTTCAAGCTCATAACAGCATTCATTTATATTGTTTGGCAGTCCCTCCTGCATGTAATCTAAAAACATCAATCCAAATCCTTTAAAATATTCCAATTTAACATTATAGTTGATTCCTGATGAATCATACACCATTTGTCTGGCATTCGAATATCCATCGGTATCATCAAATTTAAAGCAGGGAAATATATTATTTCTTGATCCCATAAAAACCGGTGACAACAATGAGAATATATTTTTATTCAAATTAATTATGCTATCATTAGTTACCTGCAAACTATCGAAAAGAGTATCTAATCCTGAAGATCCAACGCCGATAACCTGAAAAATGGCCTCATTGCCTTGGATTTGAGTTACTGTGAATGATAGATCTCCGCATCTTGTGGTCCAATTTTGGCTATTTGCATAATGAAATATCGTATACATATAAGACCAAGAATTTCCAACGGATAGTTGTGAAAATGAGTCTGATAAGGTGTACGCTTGCAGTTTGCCCGACCCCTTATAATTACTATCGGCGTCCTTCCAAACAGCGTTATACTGCGGACAATTACGGGGAGGATCATAATAATTATTGCAGCTTATAGAAATTCCATAGAAGATTATAGGTAATAAAACAATACCTGGATAAGCGAGATTTTTCATGATAGTTGTGTCCTTTTAAAACTCGCACCTTTTACGCCCTTCAACCTTCTTTAATATAATTTGATCCCTCAGCATCTTCCTATCATAGAAAGTGCACCGCGACTGTTTTGCCTTATTTTAGTCCCTCCTCCACACCTGTATCGTCCCCTCTCTGAGAAGAATTTATCTGGTGTTATTGATGTTTTCTACCCTGAAAGAGGGCGTTGCGGGAGGGGGAAGGGGTGTGTCGGAGACGCGGCTTTGCGCGGCTCCGACCAGGGGTAACCGCCATAGCGGTTCCCCCTTCAAAAGCATTTGAATTAAGCTCAGTATTCCCGCCTGAGCAATATCAATTGCTCAAATTGCTTGTCTACCCCTCTCCCACCTCCCTACCACCTCCTCAAATATCCTCCCCTTCAAACACTCCCCTTGCCTTGCCTTCATACTCTCCCTCGCCCGCTCCCCTATCTCTTTTCTTAACCTTTCCTCCGCGTACAATCTCCTCATCCACACCATCGCCTCCTCCACCGACGGCTCCGCCCAAACCGCCTCCTTCCCTGCCAGTAGCGCCCGATAGACCGGCGACGTCACCTCGACCATTGCTGCCCCGACAAGGCACGCGTTTGCATCGCTCATGAATTCCATGTTGCCCGACCAGCCCGTGGCTATGACCGGCTTACCGAGCAGCATCGCCTCCATGGGACCGAGGCCGAGTCCCTCGCTGCGGTGAAGCGAGACATACACGTCGCATGAGGCGTAGAGCGAGAGCACCTCGACGTAAGTCATCGGTTGCTCGCGGATGATGATTGCGCTGTTCGAGGCAACCGACTCCCGCAGACGCGCAAGCGCCGCCCGCGACTCGGGGGATGGCAGCGTGTCGGTTGCCTTTATCACGAGGTGCGCGTCTTCGCCTTGCGTGAAAGCCCTGCCGAAGGCATCGATCGCGGCCCACGGGTTTTTGCGGTCGAGGTCGCTGGCCGCATCGAAGCTCAGGGCGAAAAGGATGCCCTGTTCAGGCAGGCCGAAGCGCGCCCGGTCGGGCTCCATGCCCTGCGGCAGGAATGCCGTCTGCGGATAGTGCCTTATAACCGGTATGGGGCCGGGCAGCGATGCGGCAAACGTGTTTTCGATGAACCGGCTCGGACAGAGCGCGAGGTCAATTCCCTGCAAGGCACTAATCCAGGAGTCGGGCAGCGAGGGGAGTTCCCAGAACGGAACAATCGCGGTGAATCGCGGCTCCGCCGGGAGCCATGCCGGGTTTGCGGCAAAAATGGCGGCAACGGCGCGCGGGTTAACCTGGAAAAGGGTTATCGCATGGGGCAACCTCGTGCCATCGGGGATGCGCAGGCTGTCGAAGGTATGGTCGATCCCCGTCCGGCCGCCGTCGAGCGGGAGATCGAGAACAGCGACGTCGTAGCCGCAATGCTCAAGGATAGTCAGGGTATTGCGTGCCGCAACCCCGATGCCGAACGGGGCACTGGTATAGCCGATAAGATTGAAGCCGGGGGAAGTGGTAGAGATCATTCAGGTAATATAATTGGATTTGGTTGCTGCTTTGGTGGGGAAACCATTTACAATGGTTTCCCCTGGCCTGAAGCCGCAAAAGGCACGCGTCTTCAGGCACACCCTTTCCTGCGGAAGGGGAAGGCGATGTTTGCCTGAAGGCAAACATCGCCTTCCCCTCCCGCAACGCCCTCTTTCAGGGTAGAAAAATCAGGTCATGGCAAAACAGGGGGTCAAGATTTCGCAGAGGCGACCCGCGGTCGCCCAGGATTTATCGATCCGTAGGGGCACGGCGTGCCGTGCCCTCATGGGACGTGCAAATTCAAAAGCACCTGGATCGGAGATCCAGGCCACACCATCCTTTTTCCTGTGTTTTCTACCTAATGGAGGCGTTGCGGGGGTGCTCAGGCTCCCGGGTCATAGACCCGGGCCACACGATTCTTGCTTTTGCCGTTCATGTGTTTTCTACCTAATGGAGGCGTTGCGGAGGAACGAGAGCGCCTGCTGAGCATAGCGAGGCAGGCATAGCCTCGTTCTTCCGCAGGAAGGGGTGTGCCTGAAGACGCGTGTCTTTCGCGGCTTCAGGCCAGGGGGAACCCGCGTAGCGAGGTTCCCCCACCAAGGCAGGAACAAAAAACTACACTTATTATTATAATTATTAGTTTCTTCTTAAGAATTCCGACTTCAAAAATCTCGGATCATCGCGCCAGTGGGGTGTTACCTTGATATGGCACGATACCTTCACCGGGCACCCGGCCATCGCCTTAAGGTCTTTTTCCGCGCCGGCACGGATGCGGTTGATAAGCGTCCCTCCCCGGCCGATGATTATTCCCTTTTGTCCAATAGTTTCTACATGGATCACCGCGCTTATTTCGTGCCGCTGCGGCAGTTCTTTGTAGGTTTCAATCTCCACGAACACCGCGTGCGGGACCTCGTCGCGTGTACCGAGGATGATATGCTTGCGAATGAACTCGGCCGCGAAGAACCGCATGCTGGCGTCGGTCATCGTATCTTCATCGTAGTAGCGCGGTCCCTCCTTGATAAAGGGATCGAGCGCGGCAAGAAAGAGCTTCCCGTCGCCGCGCCGGGTGGCGCTTATCGTCACGGCGGGAGTTTCTTTAAGATCCGGGAAGCGCGCGAGAAACCGCAGTATCGTTTCCCGTACGTTCCGGCAGATATCGGCCTTGTTGAAGACGATGAGCCGGGGTGCCCGGGTGTTCGCGACAATCGCGGCTGCGAGCGCCTCCTCCTCGCCGAACTCACGGGACAGGTCGACGAGGTAACACAGGCAGTCGATTCCCTCCTCGGCGGCCGCATCCTTCGCTTCGCCGAGCATCGAATCGTTGAGCCGGTGCACGCCCTTATGGATTCCGGGCGTATCGACGAAGACGATCTGGATATTATCCCTTGTGTAAACTCCACGGATGCGTTGCCGGGTGGTTTGCGGAAGCGGCGTGGCCGGGGAAATCTCCTCGCCGAGGATGGCATTGAGGAGCGTTGACTTCCCGCAGTTCGGGCGGCCCAGGAGGGCGACGAAACCCGAACGGAACGGGAGACCCGCCATCAGTTCGAACTCTGCACCGGATGATGCCTGCGTCGTGCACGCACCCTGCCGGAGGGCGGCTGGCGGAGCGGTTCGGTTTGCTGCGGGCAGAGGAGTTTCCTGAAGATTTCGGCGCCGATAAAATGGGAGTGGACGGTTAAATTGCCGCCATGGGCGGTTACCACGGCGAGCGCCAGGTGGCCGTCGGGATCGTCCTTCTTTACCGCAAAGCCTATGAACCATTCGATGTTGCCGAGGCTGTCGACCTTGATGGAGCCGGTCTTGCCGCCGCATTCAAGTAAATCGGCGCCGTTGCATTTTTTGAGGAGCCGGAAGGTCTTCCGGGCGGTACCGGAATCTACGACCTGGCCCATCATGGCCTTGAGTTCCGCTGCGGTGCTGTCGGAAATCGGTGTTTTCCATGCCGCGGCAACCGATCGGTACAGGCAGGTTCCGTTGCTGTCGGCGATGCTGTCGACAAGCCGCGGGCTGGGCATGAAGCCGCCCTCGGCGACCGCACTCGCAATGAGGGCACCGTGCAGGGTAGAGATGGACGTCTTGCGGTTGTACCCCGAGGCGAGCTGCGCCATTTCGTAGGTGGTATCGTCGGGCACGGTCACCTTCGAGGTATCGGTCTGAAGCTCAAAGGGGATCGTTGCGTTGAAGCCGAACCGCTCGTTGTACTCTTCGAAAGTCTTCTTGCCGATGCCGTACATCCCGATTCTTCCGAATACGGGATTGATCGACTGTGCATAGGCGTCTTCAAACGGGATTTCCTTCAGGGAATAGATATTCTTCCTGAGCTGCGACTTGTAAAGGGTATGGCTCCTGCCCGAAAGCGGGACCTTGGTATCGGCGGTATACCGGGCGGTTTCGATGGCCGCGGCCGCGGTGATTGTCTTGTAAATCGAGGCTGCCGGGAAAACATTGCGCAGGAAGAGACGGCTGCCCACCATTGGCGTGCCGGGCTCCTGATGCGAAGCGAAGGCGAGGACACGCCCGGTTTTCGAGTTGATGACCGCGCAGGCGGCGTACCGGGGATGATACTGGTTCATGAGCCGGGTGATAAAGGATTGCAGGGCGGTGTCGAGGCTGTAATGAACAACAAGCTTTCCCCTGCTCGACGGGATAGTATCCGAACTGCAGGACAGATTGAGCGGTGCGTGGGAGAGAATTGCAGAAACGGAGGCAAAATCGAGAGCGCCCGAACCGGGAACATTCCGGGAGTCCGCGGATTCACGCTGGCGCACCGAATCGTTTCCCGCCGTTCTGGGAGCCGCCTGCCTGCAGCCCGCCGCGGCAATGAAAAGGACAACAAACAGCCTCACCGCATTGTTGCGGGCAATGGACATAATGCACCCTGCGGCGGTTGCAACAACGCCATTGCGGTTACGGGAACAGATTGGCCTATCGGACATGGGCGGATTCGAAAAGGATTACGATTGAACGGTGCGGTGCCGCTGCTACCCGGCCGGGCGGCATTTCACGAAGCCGGGTACTTCGGTAAAATAACTGATGCGTTTTATAGGGTGCCGTAATGTTGCCGGACCGGACGGACCGGTCGGACCTGTCGGACCGGTCGGACTCGTCGGACTTCTTTTCCTTTTGCCGTTGCAGCGGTATAGCATTGCCTCTATTGCATCGCCTGTTCGATGACCCGGAGAATTTTTTCCGCAGGGTCAAGCGCCGCCTGTTCCTGCATGCAGGCAATCAGGGTATTCCTCTCCGCAAACAGATTGGCGATTCCAGCGGTTAGCGATTCCGGGGTCATCTGCTCCTGGGGCAGCACCAGGCTGAACCCGCGCGAGGCAAATGACCGGGCATTGAGGATCTGGTCGCCACGGCTGGCGGAGAGCGGAAGCGGGATGAGCAGGCCCGGCTTCCTGAGGGCAAGCAGTTCGAAGAGCGCGGTTGCGCCGGCGCGGGAAACAACCGCATCGGCGAGCGCAAAGAGGTCGGCGAGCTCCCGGTCGGCGTATTCGAACTGCGCATAGCCCTGCCGGGGTGCAGCCAGGTTTCCCCTGCCGCAGCAGTGGATGATGTTGAACTGGGGGAGGAGGCCGCCAAGAGCTTCGCGAATGCAACCGTTCACCGCCTGCGCCCCCTGGCTCCCGCCGATAACCATAAGTACCGGTTTCGCATCGGTGAACCCGCACAGCGTTCTCCCGGCCGCCGCATCGCCCGAAAGCAGTTCCTTGCGGACCGGTATTCCGGTTTCGACCGCTTTTGACCCCTGCAGGTGGCTCGCGGTCTCGGGAAAGCTGTAACAGATCCGCGAGGCAAAGGGAAGCGACAAACGATTGGCGAGGCCGGGCGAGATATCGGACTCGTGCACGATTACCGGAACCCGCAGCAGCCAGGATGCCCAGACGACCGGGCAGGCGACAAACCCTCCCTTGCTGAATACGACATCCGGCCTGAGGCGCGCAACGAGCAGGAGCGATTTCAGGAACCCGAGCTTGATCCGCACGATATCCGTGATATTCCTGATGTCGGCATACCGCCGCAGCTTTCCGGCCGGGATACCCTCGAAGGGAATATTCTCCCTTTCAATGAGCGCGCGCTCCATTCCCCGTGACGTACCGATGTAGCGGATATCGAAGCCATGCTGCCGGAGCAGCGGGATGAGCGCGAGGTTCGGCGTAACGTGGCCGGCTGTACCGCCGCCGGTGAGGACGATTCTTTTTGATGATTTCATGGGTCGGTCCGATGCTTTCCTGCAAGCAGCTCGTTCATGAGTAAGGCAACCCGCTCAGGCGTTACCCCTGCCAGGCAATTGTAATGCTTTTCCGGACAGGTGCGCTCGTAGCAGGGGCTCCGGCGGCATTCGCCATGCGCAATCCTGACCGCGTGGCCGAGCGGGCGGGTCCAGACGCTTGAGGTGGATCCGTAAATACCCACGCAGGGGGTGCCGAGAAACCCTGCCAGATGGAGCAGGCCGGAATCGTTGGAAACAACCAGCGCAGCCGCGGCAATCGTTGCGGCGGCGTCTTCGAGCGACGTCGCTCCGGCCCGGTTCACCACACGATCGGGCGCTGCGGCAACAATTGCTTCTCCAACCGGAAAGTCCCGGTTGTCCCCCACAATCACGAATCGCCGGTTGTCAAACAGCGGTACGAGGCCGGTGAAGTGCGGCCACTGCTTTGCCGGGCCGTACGCCGCACCGGGGCAGAGAACAATCGCTCCGGCAGACTCCGCCGATTTATCGATTGCAACACCTTCCCACGCTGCCGGATCGCAGTATCCGGTTTCGAGCACCGCGGAATATTCGGCGGTCAGATGCCGGGTACGTGAAGCTGCGGAGCACGGCAGCCGCTCGGTAAGAAGCGGGCTCCGCAGTTCGGCGGCAATGCCGCGGCGCAAGGGAATACCGGTAAATCTGCCGAAGAGCGCCGATGAGAGTGAGTGGGGAAGAATATAAAGCCGGGAAAAAGAGCTATTTCGTACCGTGCGTGCTGTCTGGAAGAATTCCCCGTAGTCCCGGCGCTTGTAGGGAATTACCGGCAGGTCGCAGAGAATCTTTGCAAGGCCGCAGAGGCGATCGGGCACGATAAGCGTCGCCTCTCCTCCATCCGAACGTTTTTTTCTGATGACAACTGAAAGGGCGAGAATGAGGTCGCCGATCCAGTTGGGCATGAGGACGGCGGCTGAGGAGGGAGTTTTTGCAATGGCCATGGGTATAGAAAATAAGTTACTACCCGGCCGGCGGACTTTTTCAGGTCAGCTCTCCACCGTCATCGCGAACATCGTGATATCGTCATGCGGCTGTTCGTTTTTCACGAAGGTACGGAGGTCTGCGAGAATACCCGAAAGGATGCTGTCGGCCGAGCCTCCGTTACTACTGACCGCGACGTTGAGCAGCCGCGGGAGACCGTAGAAATTCTTTGTAGCGTCATTTGCCTCGGAAACGCCGTCGGTATAGGCGAGGAAACTGCTGCCCGGCTTGAGCGGAATGGAGACTTCGTTGAGCGTCCTGGCAAAGTCGTCGGCTTCGGTAATGATGCCCAGTGCAATGCCGCTGCTGTCGATGGGCATGATCGTGCCCTGGCTCGCCTCCAGTTTGAGCAGCTTGTTGTGCCCGGCCCGCGCATAGGTCATGGATGTCCCATCGGGAGTGATCACCAGGCATAGCGCCGTGATGAACGATCGCTCGTTGATATTGCAGCAGATGGATTGGTTAACCGCGCAGAGGAGACTTTTGGCGGTAAAGTTCGAACGGGCTTCGACACGGGCAACGCTGCGCAGAATGGTCATGAGCAGTGCCGCAGGAACGCCTTTTCCGCATACGTCCGCCACCATCACCACCCAGCTCCCGTCGCCGCACTGGAAATAATCGAGGTAATCGCCTCCCACCTCATAGGCCGGCTGGTAAACACCGGCAATTTTTACATGCGGTATGACGGGCATTACCTGGGGAGTTAGGCTCTGCTGTATGTTGCGAGCCGCTTCGAGTTCTCCTTCCAGACGGGCCTTGCTTTCGAGTTCCTTGAAATGAATCGCATTGGAAAGACACGCAGCCGCATGGGCGGCAAGCGTGGAAAGAAGAGTCTGCTCCTGACGGAAGACTATTTCGCCGTGCTGAGGTACGAAGAGCTGTATTATGGCAATGGTTTTCTTGTCGGCAACGAGCGGGATGGCGACCCAGCAGCGATTTTCGTTCACCTCCCCGGGCCATTCGAGGTGCAGATGGGATATCCCGCGCCAATCTTCAAAGATGACCTGGCTCAGGAGGTCTTTTTCCAGAAACGGCTTCAGCGCCGCCTCCGACAGCGCCCTGCCTTCCGTTGAATCGAGAACTCCCGTCGCCCAGACGCAGGAAAAACCCTCTTTTTTCCTGCAGCAGATGCTGGCCTGAGCAAGAGGAAAGCGGAACGCGAATGCGGTGCCGATAATGACGAACAACTCCTCGATATCGACAGTCTGAACCATTTCATAGGAGGTAATATTGAGGAATTTGAGCTGTTCGAGGTTCTGTTCGAGCTTGTACTTCGCCTCGCTGAGTTCGGCAGTCCGTTCCTTGACACGATCCTCCAATTCATCCTTGGCCGCCTGCAGCGCATCGCGATATTTTTTAATTTCGGTTATGTCCCGCGAGAGTCCGAAGGTACCGAGCGTTTCGCCCTTCTTATTGCGAAACGGCATTTTGGTGGTGGAGACCCAGGTATCGGGCCGGTCGGGCCAGGTTTCCTTTTCCTCAACGCCCACAATGGGCTTTCCGGTCTTGATAATATTCTGCTCGTCGTTAAAGGCCTGGCGGGCATGCTCGGGAGTAAAGAAATCAAAATCGGTTTTCCCGAGAACATCGGATTCGGTTTTCGTTCCCACTTTTTCAAGCCAGTTGGTGTTTACCCGGACGAACCTGCTCCGTAAGTCCTTGAAATAAATCGAATCCGGCATGTTATCGAGGAGGGTATGGAGCAATTCGCTGTCGCTGGGCATCTTGATGTCGGCCAATGAATTTCCGGCTGGTTTATCAGAGTCGTTCAAGGTTCATTCCTTTTCAATGAGATCCACGCCTTTCTCCCGGCGATACGCCGCCCGACAGCTGAGCACCGGTAACGCCATCTAATAATAATACAGCATATTATAGGGTTTGGCAATAAAAAAGGCGGCATGCAGGAGATGCATACCGCCGGAGAGAATTGCAGGATTGAAGCGGAAAACTACGCTGGAACGATCTCGACACGCTTCTTATTGCCGGCAAATCGGCTGAACTTTACCACGCCCGCCGCTTCGGCAAAGAGGGTATCGTCTTTGCCCTTGCCGACGAATTTGCCCGGGTGGACCACGGTGCCGCGTTGACGGATTATAATGCTCCCCGCGCTTACCAGCTGGCCGCCGAAACATTTGACTCCAAGCATCTTAGGATTGCTGTCGCGGCCGTTTACGCTGCTCCCGCCGCCTTTTTTATGCGCCATAGTCCCCTACTCCTTGCCCGAACCATTAATGGAAATAATCTCAAGGGTCGTGTACTGCTGACGGTGCCCATTCACCCGCTGATAATCCTTGCGTCGTTTTTTCTTGACAATAAGAATCTTCTCGGCTTTGCCGTGGTCGACTACCCTCGCCGTAACGGTTGCATTCTCGATGCATGGCGTACCGATACCGACTGCATCGCCGTCGGAAGTAAGGAGAACCCTGCCGATCGAAATTTCACTGCCCTGTTCGGCATCGATGAGCGGCACCCTGATGGTTTCTCCCGGAGACACTTTGTACTGAAAACCTGCATGCTCAATTATCGAAAACATTGGAACTCCTCGAAAAGTTTGCCAAAAACTTATTAAATCTACTTTTTCCCAACTCCAGGATCAAGCCCTTCGTCGAGAAACCTGTATTCATCCTGGTCGAGCTCCTCATCCGGCACAATCACGAGCGTACGTTTGTGCTCGGTTTCGAGCAAATGTTTGATGCGCGCGGAATCCTGCATGAGATACGCGGCAACCGCCGGATGCACGGCAACCCGCGCTTCGCCCCTTCGCGAGGTCATGCGCCGCAAATCGCGGTCCATCCGGGTAGTTACGGTTTCCGGAGAGAATACCCAGCCCAGGCCGTTGCAGGCATGGCAGACGTCGGTGTAGAACTCCTGAAGCTCCGGGCGCACCCGCTTGCGGGTGATTTCAAGGAGACCGAACTTCGAGAGCGTTGTAGCGGAGGTCGTGGTCGGATCGGCTGCAAGCGCTTTGTACATGCTGGTTTCAAGAGCCTTGCGATGCTGCGCAGTCCCCATGTCGATGAAATCGATAACGATGAGTCCGCCGATATCGCGAAGCCGCAATTGCCGGCAGATCTCCCCGACCGCTTCCATATTCGTTTCGAAAATCGTCTGTTCGAGGGCATGCTTGCCGACATTCCTGCCGGTATTGACATCAATGGCAACCAGAGCCTCGGTACGGTCGATAAGAATATAGCCGCCGGTCCGCAGCCATACCTTTCGCCGAAGCAGCCGTTCGAGATCTTTTTCGATATCGAACTTATCGAAAAGCGGCTCATTACCTTTATAGAGAGTAACGCGGTCGAGAAGATCGGGAGAAAGAGCTGCAAGATAGCTCTGAATTTCCTTGTAATCCTCCTCATCATCCACATAAACTTCATCGACTTCCTCAGAAAAGAGATCGCGGATGACCCGCGTCGTAATACCCATTTCCCGGTGAATGAGCTTCGGCCCCGTGCCTTTGAGCGCCTCTTCGCTGGCGGTCCGCCATTGGTCCAGAAGCAGGTGAATTTCCCTTATAAATTCGGTCTCCGATACCTTGAGGCCCATGGTCCGGACGATGAAGCCCACACCCGGCGGCTTAATCTGTGCGATCAGGCGCTTGAGCCGGGTGCGTTTTTTAAGATCCTTGGTTCTCTTGGAGACGCCGATGAAATCGGCGTCCGGAACCAGGACCAGGAACCGGCCGGCGATGCTGATCTGGGTCGTCAGCTTCGCTCCCTTGGTTCCAATGGGCTCCTTGATTACCTGAACCAGGACTCCCTGACCCTTTTCGAGAAGCTTTTCGATGGGTATGCGGACCACGGCACGCCGTTTCGACGGATCGTTCCGGCTGTAGCGCTCCAGCAGCTCATCGTCTTCATTGAGAAGTACCGACGGCTCGATATCCGATGCGTGCAGAAAGGCGGTTCGATCGAGTCCGACCTCCACAAAGGCGGCCTGCAGGCCGGGAAGGATGGAGGTAACCTTGCCGCGATAAATATTCCCGAGAATCTGAAAGGTATCGGGACGTTCGACCACCATTTCCACCACCTTGTTATCCTCGAGCAATGCGACTCGTTTTTCCGTGGTGGTGGCATTGAATAAAATTTTCTTCTTCGTAGCTGACTCCCCTCTTAATTTCGCTCTAAAATTTAATTTCGGCGATGAGCGAGGCGGTATTGGATGTCGTGATCGCGCCATTCTGCTCGGCGCGCAGGTAGTTGTACTGCATGGTGCCGGTTATGTTATCGGTAAAGGTGTAGGACAGGTGCGGCGTAACCGAAAGATTGGAAACGGCGCTCGTTACCGAACCCGATACCTCGGTCGTCGAATTGTCCCTCTCAAAGGTCATTCCCAGGCTGGTTTTGCCCCGCACCGGAATCGACCATTTGAAAATCTTCAGGGCTGCGAGACCGGAGGATTTCGAGATCTCGTAACTCAAGTCGAGGTTGTCGCCGTCGCGCGCGACCGCCTGGGGGTTGGTACCCGAAGCGATATTCGAACGATTCATCGTATGCTGGTACTTGAAGGAGACCGGCCACTTTTTGAGTGTGCCGTCGATTCCCACCAGGGGCGACATGTCGAGGGTCGACGTCGTGGTCGTTCCACCGGTAGCAGTGGTAGTTACGGCTACTCCATTTACCGTGTCGGTCGTCGATGTCCCGCCGAGCGTGGAAGAGGATTCTTCGCTTCTCTTGACGGCCAGGCTCGACGTCAGGTTTACCCCGGTAACATACCTGGTGACGAACCCGATGTTATTCAGGACATGGCTCTGCGCGCTGACGCTGAAATCCGGATAGGTCCAGGTCGTATCGTAAAAGGTGGTATCCGGACGAACACTGTACTGCCGGTTCCATTTCAGCGAAATCGAGTTGAACTGCAGGTCGATCGGCTTGGGCAATGCCAGGCTCGTTGTAAACTGGTAAGACTGGGTGACCGATCGGGTATCATTCTGGTAGTATTCGCTGGAGTCGCCCTGCATGCGGCGGAAGTCCATTCCCCCGAGCGTCGTCCTGTCGTTCACGGTACCGGCAATGATGTCGGACAGGCTTCTGCCGCCCAGGCCCAGCTGGTAGGCCATGAAATCCACCCCGTTTATGCCCTGCGACGACAGGAACCCTGAATTGAGATCATTATTGGTGACATTCCCGGTTGCCGAATAGGTGAAATTGATGCTGTTGAACCCGATAAAATCGAACCCGCTTTTCAGGATCGCAACCGGCTTGGTGAAGGGTTTGATATCGGAAAGGCTGTGGAGCAGGGGAGCAAGGGTAAGGCCGCTGTTGAAATTGACGCCCGAATTCACCGATGTGTTCATGAAATCCTGGGTCGTATCCGACCCGAAATTGGTAAGTTGTCCCGAGAAATTCGCCGAGTAGTCGGCGGTGCTGGTGAGCCAGTCGAAAATTTGAGGATTGAAGGTCGCCTTGAACTGCTGTGACCGGGTTTGCTCGTTTTCGAGAATATAATAGTCGCGCCACACCGGATTAGAATTCTCTTTGAGGAGAGCTTCCTTGAGAAAGTTGAAAACCCCGTGCTCCTGCCCTATTGCGGTATCGTTGGGGAAGTCCCGGCTCAGGGAAAGCGAGTACGACAGGCCGATGATCGGCTTGATCGGCGTATAGTCGATCGATATACCCTGGCTGAGTTTCAGATCCTTCGTATAGGTACTGCACTGGACGGTCGGCTCGAATTGCCGCTGCTCCTGGGTGGTATAGCTGACATTGGCAACGTTGATGGTGATTTTATCCGGCAGCAGATCAAACTCGAGATCCTTGAGCCTTGCGGGAAGCCACGACGCCTTGACCCATTGGAGCGGCTTCCACTTTGTCCAGGTTGGTTCGTTCTTCGGCGACAGGTCGTAATTGACCCCCCCGGAATAGGAATACGTCGTATCGACATCGAGGTAATCTTCCTCACTGCCGAAGCTGACCTGCCCCTTCCGGGCCTCGGAGGTCGTCATACTGTAGTTGAAACTCGCCGACAGGCGCTGGAGCAGGAAATCCACCAGCGGGTTGGTCGAGGTTGAGGCCTTTGCATAACTCGTAAAAAAGGATTCGGTGTTGGAGTAGGTTTCAAAATGCTCCCCGGGGGTAGTGGGCGTATACATGAGATTCCTGCCCGATACCCGGTTGATGAGGGCGGTTGCCATATCGAGAAAGCCGTCGGGCTGTCCTGCCGCATTCGTCAAGTAAATATCCGTGCTGGGCTCCACCTGGGGCCGGGTGAGCGAACTGGTCAGGGTGCCGCCGATCGGGAGAGAGAAACCCCACGCTTTCGGCAGGAATTTTTCGAGCCCGGTGGTCAGGTGAAAGTCATCGGAGAGCGTGGAATTCCCCAGGCTTATTTTCGTATCGGTCATGGAGGAGAAATCGCCGCCCTGGTAATTCATATCGGCTGACATGGTAAAGACATCGGCCCACTGTGTCGAAAGGCTCACCCGTGAGGACCACCCGTTCATCGCTTTGATGCCGACCGCCTTCAGTTCGTCGACCCAGATCTGTCCCTGCTCGCCGGTCGTGGTATCGGTGGAATCGCGGATTACCCCCACGGCCATCCAGGAGATGC
Source organism: uncultured Fibrobacterota bacterium (assembly GCA_963803935.1). Taxonomy (GTDB): domain Bacteria; phylum Fibrobacterota; class Chitinivibrionia; order Chitinivibrionales; family Chitinispirillaceae; genus BOG-1184. The sequence continues at coordinate 28,573 of CAWDOZ010000072.1, forward strand.
TTGCAAGGTTCGGCTGCCGGCCCCCGGGGGGCGCCACGATCCGCAGGGAACCGGTGCCATCGATGGTGTCGACGGCGGAATCCGGATTGTGATTCGGATTGGTAAACCATGCCTGCTTCAGGTCGGACAGCTTCTTAAGGTTGACGCAAACATAGTTGTTCCAGCCCGGCATCAGCTTCTGCCGGCACTCGTAGTAGGTCGATGAGTCGCTGCCGAACCGGAAGACGAACTGGATCTTGCCGTTATAAAGGGGCCCGACGCCGGGATACCCGGGAGGCAGCCCGGCGCCGTCTCCGTAGACCGCCATGGTTATGCTGTCGTAGGCGACCACCGAGAGCGGCTGGTTGGTGAGGATCTTCTGCGCAAGCGCGGGCCGGCCGCGGCCGATATTGAAAAAATTGAGCATCAGGGACGATTCCGGCTCGAGCACATTCGATTGATCGAGCTGCCGGTTGATCAGGTTGGTCGTACTCAGACTCGTCAGGTAGGCCGAATCGGTGGCCGTGCCGACCGTCGAGACCGTGATGTTGGAATCGAGCGAATCCTTGATAGCAAGCCACTGATTGCCCACGAACTGTATATTGTCCATGATGAGATCGCTGTAGGGGGCCGAAGGGGAGGTCGCGGTCGGGGAGATGCTGTCCCAGATGATCCGAACCATGCGGATGTTGCTCCAGTCGTCGGCACCGATGCCGCCCACCTCGTTGCGGAGCGTGTACGACGGCCGGGCTCCGTGAAGCGTAGTGGTAAGGGTCTGGTGCAGCGGCATTTTATAGCAATGCCAGCCGCTTCCGCGTACGAGCTTGGCGGTCGTGTCGATGTACGGGGTCGTCGTATCGGCAAGGTCGATCACGAACTCATGGTACTGCTCGGCAAGCTGCGGATTGAAGGAGCCGTCGTTGTAGATGTCCTCCGAGGCGGTGGCCCAGCCATCACCGCGAAGGCGGCTGGCATAGGCAAAGTTCCCGGCATTGTTTTCATCGTACAAGCGATAGCCGTCATGGGCGGGATCAATCCCCCACCCGGCTTTCGCATCGACCCCATCGAGGCGAGGATCATTGTATACAACCGAATCATAACCGGTGTTAGTCGCGTTGGGAATAAAGTACTTCTTGTTCTGAATGTTGTGTATCGTGTCAAGACCATTGTCGAGGTTGGGATCATGGTTGATGCGCCAGACCGCACTCGTATCCTCCTTGTTGAGCCAGCCGTTCGGCGGGGCGCCGTCGACGCAGAGATCCTCGTTGATAAGCCCCATCTGGATGCGCACCCGGCCCTTTCCCTTCGTACCGCCGGGCGTTTTCAGCAGGATTTCAAAATACTGGTCGTTCACCAGGTTCGCCTGACTTACCGGAACGGGATACATGATACCGGCCCAGGGGGTTACATTTGCGTACCCCTGGGCGAGAACCGGAGTGTGCGGCGCGGGCTGCACGTGGAGCCGGAGAACGTTTTCGTACTGATCGGTACCGGTATAGACCTGCCCCGGTTGCGGCACCCACACCGAATCGCGCAGCACGCTGTTGGTCCCATCGGCCTCCACCGGCGTAAACCAGTACCAGTCCCAGGCGGGCGGATGTTTTGCGGTCGAGTCGTAATCGTGCGAGTAGGGAGTACTTGCCTGATACCAGCTCTTATACGCCTGGCCCAGCGAATAAACCTGGCTGCAGCTTTCAAAATCGTCGATATAGGCCTGCTTATCGGTGTTCGGATTCCAGATGCTGTGGGCGATCTCAAAATCGAACGTCGCCGTCGACGGCGCCGTAGTAGTGATAAAAGGAATCTTGTTGACAAGGGCAGTCATCCAGGCGGGCTGGAAATCGAGGTGGGTGTTCAGGTCGAACAGCAGCTTCGAATACGGCTCCTGGTTGATACGCGGAATATCCTGCGCAATGGAAGTGCTCTGGTAAAGAACACTCAGGCCGATGAGCGACTTGTCGCTTAAAAACGGCAGGGCCATTTCGGCCCGTGCACCGAGGAACAGCGTTTGCGCCGCGGCGAAGGTCGCATCGCGCTGGTAGTCGATCTCGATCTTGTTCGCGGCCCTGGCTGCAGGGGAGATCAGTTCGAGGGTACCGGCATCGACATTGAGTGAATAGTCCACGCCGGACTGCAGCTGCCTGCCGTCGGCCATGACGCGGACCGAGGCTTCCGTAACGCCGATTCCGAGGTTGAAGACCGTCTGCTTCGAGGACCCGGACATGGACAGCGTAAAGGTCGGAACAAAGGTATTCATGGGAGGTGTGGAGGCGGCTCCAAGGCCGAGGCCGTACCGGTATATCATCAAATCGCGCATGTCGTTGCCCGAGGGGGCTTTGAGGCCCGGATTGGCGAAAACATGGCCTCCATTATAGCTGGTATCGTAGGGCGGAATATTCAGTTCCTTGAGAGCGAAGTTGAATATATTGGTCTGGCTGATCTGGGGGGTGCCGCCCTTGGTAAGCCCCATGGTATCGCCGATGAGAACGTTATTCGTCACGGTCTTATCGGTATCGCCGTCATTATCCGGTGTGGTATGGTAGACATGCAGCTGAAAGGTTGAAATGTCGTTGATCGAGGTGGGAAGCGGGTACACATTGCGCCACATGAGCGGGAAGCGTGCCGCGCAACCGGTATCGGTCAACGAATCCGATGCATCATAAGGTCCCTTCAGAATCCAGAGAGAGCTCGGGTAGGAGGAGTCCCCTGGCTTTCCTAATGAAGGCAATCCTTTCTGCTGCGCCGCAGGGCCGGGAACGCCGGGACTGCCCGTACGAAGATAGATGCCGATGACATCCTGGTCGCCGATAGGCGGCGACAGCAGCGAGTCGGTGAAATGAATATAACCGTCATTAGGATAGAGCGTATACTCCTTGTCTTTTTGCAGAAGCAGAAACGCCGCGCTGTCCGAGCCGCCCTCCGACGTGGTGAAGTAGAATTTGTGAACGAGTCTGCCGGGGTTGGCCGTTATATACTGGGTTGCCGCAGCCTGGTTTGAAAAAGAGTGCCAGACCTGCAGCGTATCGACCGCCAGGTTGGGCGGGACACTGGTGAAACCCGTGCCGCCGTGGAAGGCATATTTCTTGTTGTAATACCGGATGTAGGCGGTGTCGAGAAAGTAGGAAGAATACTTCTTGTATTGACCCTCGTTCAGGTTGGTCATCCCGGACCCCGAAGCGCCGTTGTTACTCACCGAAAGCTTCTGGTTCTCTCCCTCCTCGGTGCTGGCAATGGTTGTCAGCATGACCGGCCCGAAGCGCGAACCGATCTTGACGCCGAACAGACCGCTGTTGCTCTCGGAAAAGCCGGAAAGCTGGGTTCCCGGCATGTCGAAGGAGGTGTAGCCGGCCGTGACCTGCTGCACGACCTCATCTTCGAGCTCTCCGGGCTTGGTCTCCTTGTAATCGATCTTGAAATCCTTGAGCGGATCGTTGGCCTGGACGTCTCCCTGACTATTGGAGGTGATGTTGATATTGATCAATCTTCCGACGCTGCCGCTGACGGTAAACTGGTTCTGTTCGTCGAAGACGAACCCCGGGCTCGTGATCTGCGACTGTGCAGCGCTCGACTGCTGCTGCTGCTTATTCTCGTACGCCATGGTGATCTTGAGCGAGCCGCTGATGGACAGCCGCGGCGGATCGTTGCCGAGCACCCGCTGCGCCCAGCCGGGATACTGCACCGGAAGCTCCCAGGCGAGCTTGAGGTCATGCTGCTTATTCTTGCTGCTGTCGCTTGCGGTAAGCAGTGCGCCGTGTTGCCAGGCGTCATACAGGGCGGCGGAAGACCGCTCGTCAACATACTCGCTCAGTTCACCGTAGTGGTGCGTCCAGATGATGAATCCGAGTGAATCGAACCGGATGACCGTTACCTGCCGCCGTTCAAAATCGATGATCGTCGTGTCGCGAAAAAACTTCGAGGTTGTGGGGATAAGCCGGGGATGGGCCGACACCAGGGGCGAGGTGGCGGGTGATTCATCATCGGGCGGCTGAAACGCTCCGGAATACGGACGATTGAGATTGAGCTCCTGCGCTGCAATCCGATACGCCCCCCAGAGAGAGATAGCCAGTAGTAATGTGAACCACTTATTCAACAGCGACAGCCCTCCTGACCCCTTGCGGGGCATTGCCTATTTTCCTGCAGAAGCAAAATCCTTACAGCACCGGAACCCGACGGGGTTATGCCGGTTTTGCGGATAATAACTGTAGCGCGTTTCATAGCAGCCGCTGGCAGGTCCGCTTTCCCAGAATCCACCCATCACATTGTAAAACCGGGAATTTCTCTTTGCCTGCGTACTGGTCCATTCGGCCAGGTTTCCGGACATGTCATACGCACCGAAAAAGGCGCGGCACTCAGGCTTTGAACCCGATCGCCGCATCGTCGTGTCGTGGGTGACGCAGGCATGGCGCGAATAGGTCCGGCCGTAAGGGTAGGCCAGGGAATCCGGCCCGGCACAGGCGAGAGACCACTCATCCGAGCTGCATAACCGCTTTCCAACAGAAGCACAGGAATCCATTGCCTGATAGACCGACACATACAACCGGGGAACCACTCCCTTCCGGTTGGGCCACTCGTAGCGATCGATGCAGAACTTCTGCGAGTCGGTCTCAACCGGTTCCATCCCCGCAGGGCAGGGGAAGGTGGACCTTTTCGGCCGAATCACATAGGTCTCCTGCTGCGGCTCCATGGCGTGGCCGCACCGGTCGATTGCCTTGTAAGTAAACGTGGTCGTGGAATCGACAAGAAAGGTATCGGATTGCCACACCTGCCAGGAGGTATCGCGCCCCTTCCGCCATGATATGGTGCAGGGTTTATTTGCCTGGAAGCTTATGTGTGTCGGACCATAATGCAGCCCCCCCGCCGGATCGAGGTATACCCACGGCGGGACCGTGTCGGTTGCGCAATTGACGGCAGGCAACTCCGGCGCTCCTGCAACGTATCCGAGAGGCTTGATATCATAGTGGTCCTGCCTGGGTTCGGTGGAACGGCCGCAGCGATCGGTTGCCTTGTAGGCAAGGGTTACGGTGCAATCAATGACAAAGGTATCCGCGTTCCAGACATGCCAGGAGGTGTCCGGTTCGAATCGCCAGTAGACCGTGCAGGGCTTGTTTGTCTGAAGGAACACATGCGCCGGACCCATATGCAGCCCCCCTGCGGAATCCGGGAGTACCGTGGGTGCAAGCGTGTCTTTCGAACAATCGGCCCGGGAAACATTCGGTGCAGGCTGCTTCGATGCCGCACCCTCCTCTTCAGCTTTCCGGATACTTTCAAGTGAATCGGCGATTCTGGCGGCCTCAGCGGCCTTCAGCGCCGCTTTAAGTGAGTCGGTAACTTTTCTGTGCTCTGCGGTTTCCACGGACTTTCCTTCTCGTGCCCTGTTCGCCGAGTCCTCGGCATAGGCAGCCTCGTAGGCCTTAAGCGCCGCTGAGTCTTTTGCCGAAAGCGGCTCCTGCCCGGATGGTCCTTTGCCGGAAATCCACTGAGAGGAGTAGATTTTTTTGGTCTGCGCTTTTTCAGGTGGCCTTAAATGTTTCTTCTCTTGCCTGACGATGAAAAACAGGAGTGCTCCAACAACGAGGAGTACCGCGAGGGCTGCAATAATCCTGAAGGCATTATTGGATTTCCGGCCATTGCCGCGCTTCAGCTCGTTCACGCCGGATTATCCTTTCTCAATCCCGCTATAGGTGCTCCGGATCCAACGGATCCGGCCGATTCAATGGCACACAGCACCGAAAGGAAATCTTTCGTTGCTGCTACATCGTGAACACGGAAAATGCGGGCTCCCCGGAGGAATGCCGAGGCGACGCTGCCAAGCGTACCGGCAAGCCGGTCTTCGGGTGCACTTTTGCCGGTTATTTTCCCAATGAACGTTTTTCTCGAAGTTCCGATGAGAACAGGATACCCGAGATCGACAAATGTCTTCAGCCCGGAAAGCAGCGCAATATTCTGCTCCATTGTTTTAGCGAAGCCTATCCCCGGATCCAGCACAATGTGCCGCTTTGCTACCCCTGCATCAAGAAATTTTTCGGCCGCGGAGAGCAGCTCCGCCGCCACCATACCCACGACATCGCCGCCGTAGTCGGTATTCTGCTGCATAGTGGCAGGCGTTGCACGGCTGTGCATCAGAACAACCGAACAGCCGCCTGCCGCAACAACCGAGGCCATATCCGCATCGATCCTTCCGGCACTGATGTCATTGATCCATGATGCTCCCGCATCGAGGGCCGCCCGGGCGACTGCTGCGCTGGTCGTATCGACGCTTATCGGGCAGGAAACTCTTCCGGCAAGCCTGGATATTACGGGTAGCAGCAATACGGGCCACCGTAACTCATTCGTCGTATGCTGATGGAAAAGACATTGGCCATTAAACCGATCGCCCGTTGGTAGTACTTGACCAGATTTTCCATACTTATTTTCCATGCAATATTAATATTTCATGTTGTTCCACGCCTCGGGAAAATTTTATACAA
>CAWDOZ010000073.1:0-13356 GCA_963803935.1 uncultured Fibrobacterota bacterium
AATGCTTTATAGGAATATTAATTCATAGAAGCATTTTCTTCCTTCAAAAAGATCAAAGGTCCAAAGATGAGTCATCATTAATAGGGCTTCGCCTTTATGGAGTTCCTCTTTCAAAGGATTTCATCCTAAATCTGTCTACCATCTATAGAGTATGATTCTCTATAAAGAATGATACTTTATAAATTAATATTCCTATAGAGATTTAACTCTATTGATTTCATAATATATTTCTTTATGTATATCATTATTTAAAGAGTTCTTAATCTATTGTTTCAAAACAGCAAGTTCAGCTTTATTTATAATGATCTTTTAATACTCCTTTATATATGTGGGGGAAGCCCTGCGTCTCCGTATAATTAAAGTGTTTCTGGAGTCTTGATCGAGGCTCCAGAAATTTAAATTGCACTTTAATGCAACGGGGGCAACTTTAATATACAGGAGTTATTATGGCTTATAATTTTAAGTACAAGTCTTCCAATTGTTTATCTGCATCTTATTCTGGTTCCTCATGGGTCATTGCTGACGCTCGCTATTGCACTCATACAATTAAAACTAAATCTGGTCCCAGGAATGCTCATTATCTCGTGCTTAGCTTCTATCGTGAAAACAAACCTGAATCAAAAACGCCGGAGACTTGGAAGTGGATTCGCGTTCAGATCTCTACAAAATCACCTTCATCGGATTTTAATAAATTGCACCAGGCTATTTACGGTACAATTCTTCCAAGAACGACATTGTACTATGACTTCAGAAAGGCTGCTGATGGGATCATCAATGACCTTTTAAGTAACGAAGTTAATGTGCGCGCTCAATTCGGAACAGACGGCATTGGTAACCCATGCATCGCGGCTATAAGCCTTATAAAGAATAAAAAATTCCATTCTCGCCCTGATATGCAATTCTGGCATGATTCCGTTTTGAATACCTATAGGGCGATCTTCACCCTGGATGAATGCATGAAGATTCGAGGTGGCCTTAAAATTAAGTTTAACGGGCCAGCGGTAAAACAAGCCGACGACGATCAAGAGATTCTTGAGGAAGATGCTACTCAACCAGAAGAGATTGAACCCGAGCCGGATGAATATGGTGAGCCGTCTAATGCCGTGGATGAAGAGGAGGCCCCGAGCGAAGATGATCCGGGCCAGGATGAGGAGCTCAACCCTCTTATTAATCCCGAGCAAGACGAGAAGCCTGAAGAGGAACCCGAGCCCATAGTGAGCCAAGAAGATATCGATGCTTTCATGGCAATGGTCGAGGAAGAGAAAAAGAAGGGCTGGAAGCGGCCCGAAGCCCCATGAGGAAGACGAGAAAGACGCCGACGATGTTGAATAGATTTGAGGTTTCCCTTGAGGGGCAGATTACCGCTGCCTCAAAACATCGTAGTTATTTTTGAAGTCGGCAAGCATCGCCACCTTTGCAAGATTATAACCCTGCTTGATTAAAATATGGCAAAAGCTGAGACAGATATTTTATTGGAATCTGAAATTGGAAAAACATAATTTATTAGTTTAGATTTTCCTTTGTTTTCTGTATAATAACAATATTACTCAAATACAAACAACAATCACCCCTATAGGTTGAGAAAGAGAAGGAAGGTATGAGAGCATCAAAAAAGGTCCTTAACTGGAGTAACTTGTCAAAAGCTGAGCAGGATGGCTATATGGAGGCATGTGCCAACTCCAATAACAAAGATCTAATGTCAAGTGCATCGAAGGCGATGGAGGGAGACTGGAGGGAAATAGAGGCCTTATATGAGGAGGATGAGCAGGCATCACAGATAATCCTTGATGAACGCGAAAATAGAATGGACGAATTGAAGTTAGGCGAGTCTATAGAACACGCCGGGGAGAGCTGGAAAAAGATATATTGTCAGGCAGGGTTCGGTCATATTTGTGATTATGAGCATAGCCTAACCGACTATGATCCGGATGAAAGGGATAATTGCAATATTATTGACGGGTATGCTTATGAATATGTTTACCCGGATGAAAGTGGGTCCTTGGTTATTTGTGCAGAGTGCTTGCCACAGGTAACAAAAGTAGACGTAAAAAAAATGTTGGATACATAAGGCAAAAAAGGGGCCTGATGCTTCGATGCACCAAGGCCCTTTCAGTTTTATTTTAAAGGGTAAAGGGTAAAAGCGCAAGAAATTAAAGTGAAAAAAAACTTACCGCCGAACGCAACAAAACCGGGCGCGGTCATGCTTTTTATCATTCCCATGCATGTGTTCCATTTTTATCAACATAGGCACCGGCAATTTTTGCGCTTTCAGAAGTTAAACCAAGATCGTTATTAACCCACTTCCATGTTTCCCTTATAAGCGTGTAAGTACCGCGTTCACCTGCATAGGTTGTACCATAACTTGTTAAAAACTGATTTCGATTTAGGTGGTCGGCTAATTCTTTTCCCGACATTTCCATTCCATGATCAGATAGAAACGCGGCTAACTGCCAAACGTAAGTTTTATTTGAATTCATATCCATTATCCTGCCGAGCCCCCTTTTTAATTGAAGCCATTAGAAATCAAGAATATCAAAATAGCACCTTATCGAGCACGGAAGCAAGAAAAATCATGTGCTTCCACCCCCTTCCCTCCCAATTTCCATAGGATCCTTCTTCATCGGGTTGCGTCCCCACCAAACTTGATTAGCTGCACAATTGTGAACTTTTTCGGCATTTTTCAACTCTGAGCCCATTCTCTCACATACAATGGCAGCCTGATGTGCCGGGTAAAATCCTTCGGGGTTTGGAAACCAGTGGATTATGTTTTGTTCGGCGGTATGGGGAAACTCGCTTATTCAAAATGATCGTAGTCACCTATATGGTTGTGATAGCCGGATACCGGTTCAGCATGTGCGCTTTCTAAGATTAAGGCTGCAAGTGTCTATTTTTTTACACTTTTCGATCCGGAGTAGATTATATTACCCCTTCCATCGTCTAAATTTTGCCACTTTTCGAGGTCGGAGACTAAAAATGGCGGGAAACCTATGGGAAGCCTATTGCAAGAATTTGAAAGCAGGAGAAAAAGCCGGAAACGCCCATTTTATGAGGTGGTTCAGGAATCCTAAGAACAAGGAACTTATAGAGAGGGCAAATAAATTGCCGGCATTTTTCGGGAAAAAGATCAAAGGTAATTCGGATGGGTATTCGGATGATTATTCCTTCGATTTTGAAGACATAGGTGTTCCTGTTGCAGGTGGCCCGGAGGCAACCAAGGCACCGGCGCGAGCATCTGAAAAGCAGCCAGAGACAAAGCCAGAGGGAAAGAAAGCACCTGAGAAGGTCAGAGTCGAGGCCCAGGAACAGGTATCAAAGCCGAAGGTACACGAAGCCACGGTCGAACCGGAACAGTCCACGCCTATGAAACCTTCTTGGTTTACTCCCAAAGGTGAAATAAAAAGGAATCAGATAACTATGGTCGTAGGTGATTCCGGCACATTAAAAACTCAATTGATGCTGTATTATCTGAAAACGGGCCTGTTCTTTGGTCAGTTTCAAATAAAGGCGAGCCACGGAATTTTAAAAGCCTTGATTGTAGAAGGTGATACTCCTAAAGATGAAATTAAGGATGAATACTTACCATATCTTGGAATAACAAGCATAAAAGATTTTTGGGTAAAGCCTCAAATCTATTATCCTTTAGATGAAATGATAAAGAGAAACCATAATGATTATCGTTATTTGTCTACCCATGGGGGAATGAATGCGTTTCAAGAAATATATGGCGCTATACAGCCTGACATAGTAATTTTCGATACAATTCTATCATTATGTGAGAATACACAAGTTAAACAAGCAAGAGATCTAATTAATACACTTCGTCGTACTTGTATAAGTTCTTCTGTTTTCCTTATGCACCACACAAACAAGAAAGGTGATCATTTAGGTGCGGGTGCTTGGAGGAACTTAGTTGATAACGTGGTAAATGCCTATAATGTTACCCCGCCGGAACAAGAGAATCCTGTTTTAGTGAGATTTGAAAAAGACACAAAAACGAGGTCTGCATTTAAGCGAAATTTTAAAAAAGTCGAAGTATCTTCTTTGGAAAATTCCAAAAGTGAACTATACGAAATTACCTATGATTTTGGAAAAAAGCATGACCTGACCACCAAGGAAGGCAGGAGGGCAAAACAAATAGATACTGTATTAAAGGAAAACCGGGCCGGGATTAAAGCCACACAGACTGCAAAGGAATTAGGAATTAGCAGGCCTCAATATTACATACTTCTGAAAGAAGGCGTGAAAGTTGATAGTAAGTTTGAAACGAAGCCCGATGAAGGCAGTAAAAAAAAACTCCTGAAACTACCTGAAGAAGAGGTACAGAAGAACACTTCTACATTTATACCTGACTTGGAGAATCAGGAAGAAATGAAAGCCTTTCTACGGGCTGAATTGGATGCAAAAAAAACCATTCCGCAAATTAACAAAGATTTAAAGGAACTGGGAAAAGGTACAGGACGTGCCAAAATAAAAATTAATCGCGGCACGTTAAAAAATTTTATTGAACATCCCGAATGGGATTTAGATATACATGAAGTAGATTTTGGTGGGTCTTTAAACCCATTATTGGGATGTACAAAATTTTCCGAAGGTTGTAAATATTGTTATGCAGAAAGAACGGCTGATGAAAGATTTCGTAAAAATCACCCAGAATATGATGAAAGCATAAATTGGACTGATGATAAAGTTGATTTTTTGAATGAAAGATTGAATTTAAAAGCATCTTTTAGCCGAGAAGCAAAAGAAAACGGTATTTTCATGTGTTCAATGGCTGATCTTTTTAATAAATCCGTTAGAGATGAAGATATTATAAAAATATTTGGATATATGCAATTAAGAAGTAATTTGCCTTGGATGATATGCACGAAACGGGCAGAAAGATTGGCCGAAATGGCCCCAAGATTTTACCCTTGGCCAGCAAACATTTGGGCCGGAACTACAATAGAAATAAATAAACACTGTAAACGTGCTGATTATTTACGGCGTGTAGATACTACTAACAGGTTTATTTTTGCAGAACCACTTTTAGGGCCATTGCCTGACCTTGATCTAACCGGCATAGCGCACCTATTGGTAGGTGGGGAATCAGGCAATAAGGCTTTATGGAGCGAACTAAGGCCTTTAAAAAAGGAATGGGTCATTCAACTGCGGGACAAGTGCCAGCAGGCCGGAGTATCTTTCTTTTTCAAGCAATGGGGCCATAGTGATAAATGCACCGATGCAAGCATAAAAAATGGAATTAAGCATGATTTTGGTGGAACTTTGCTTGATGGAAAAATATACCACAATAGGCCTTTTGCTATGCCAGAACCTGAAATTGAATCCGGGAAAGATCATGTAGATGAACTTTTTAAGGAACCTGAAGAGATAATAAAAATAGCTGCCTTATCCAACGAAGAGAAATTAGGACTGTTTGATGTTTGGTCGAAGAACCTGAAAACCAATTCTCTGCATACTCCACCGGAAAAAGAAGACGGTACACGTATTTTAGTTATGCGGAAATGGCCCCACAGAGATATAAAGATTAATTTTCCTGATGGAAGAAATGAACCCGTACGGCACGTTATTGGTCAAAGCGGTAATGGGAAAATAGATGATTGGAAAAGAGAATTAGGTGTAGATGAAGCTATTTTATATTTTCGTAAGCATCATAAAGTCCTTTGGGATAAAAGAGTAAATGGAGAATTAACCAAAGATGAACAACAAATAGTAAACGAGTTTATAGCGGTTCATAAAGAATGGTATGATTCTTCGAGTGGATATACATCGTTTCCTGTTGAGAAATTGATTGCTGATTACATGGAACAAATGAAAGTTGGTCATGCAAAAATATCAATTAATGCTATTGCGGAAAGAATAATGAAAGGGGAAGTCATTACTCTTCTCTGCTATGAGTTTGAGGATTATAACCGATTCTGTCACCGGCACGTTTTGAAACGCGTTATTTTGGAAAAAATTGCAGAGCTGGCTAAAATAGACTTGCCAGATGGAATCAAGGTGGGCCATTATCTGGATGATCCCAACTTATGGCCTGATGAATCCAAATGTGAGAACCCAAAACCAGAGGACAGAATCCCCACCGGCCCGGACCGCATAAAAACTGGATTGAGCACTAAGAAGGCAAGCAGTATCAGAATAGAAGACTACTCACTTTTTCCAGAAGATTGAAAGGAGATATAGCATGGACCAGAAGCCGAAAACACCAGATGAACAGGCAAAGATTCTTTCTGACATTACACCTATTACAAAGGAAGAGCAAGCAAAAGCAATGCATGATTATTTTGAAAAAAGCCTTGATGAATTTTGGACTTTTATAATTGAAGAAGCAGATAAAAGCCCTGATGATGATTTTTGTTTGGGTGATATAAGTTTGAGGGACATAAAAAAGGTTTTATCCGTTTATAGCTTATACTTGAAAGGAAAAGAAGAAGGGTTGATTTAAAATTCTTCCTTCAATCCTACCTGTTTTCTTTGAGGCTCTGGCTTCGGTCAGGGCCCCCTTCCATTTCCTTCCTTTACAATCACCTCACCGAAAATTGACTAAGGGCATACAATATGGCTCAATTTTTGTGCTGAAAATCTAGCTTTTTTGTGCTGAAAATAATTATATTCAGCTGTAAGTGATTGATTTTACAATGAGTTGTTTTTCATGGTCTTGGTCCGAAGCCAAATGCTCTATCCAATTGAGCTAAGGGCGCAATGAGGGATTATTGCGAAATTCTAATATACTTTTTGCAGGGGGACCATGGCGCGGGGCGGGATCTGCCACATGCCGCGAAGGACCCGGAAATCGCCATTGTTGGAGCTGCGCACACCGGTATCGCTATGTAAAGGATTCACCCCTTTCACCAATACTGGTGTACCAACGGCTTTATTGACCCCTCATAAATCCGGCCGATTTCGGTCATGACCTCCGGGGAGATCGGGGGAAGGTCGGCGGCTTTCAGATTTTCCCCGGCCTGCGCAGGGCGTTTTGCCCCCGGAATGGCGCAGGTAACCTCCGGAAACATCAGGATCCATCGCAGCGCCATCTGGGCCATGCTCATACCGGGCGGCAGTAGCCGCCGCAGCGCCTCGACCGCCGCCAGGCCGGTTTCATAATCGACGCCCGAAAAGGTCTCGCCACGATCGAACGACTCGCCATGGCGGTTAAATGCGCGGTGATCGCCGGTTTCGAAAGTGCTGTTGGATGTCAATTTTCCGGTAAGAAGTCCCGATGAGAGCGGCACCCGGGCCAGGATACCCACCTTGCGGCGTTTTGCCTCGGAGAAGAACAGGTCGGCGGGCCGCTGACGAAAAATATTGAAGATGATCTGGACCGATTGTACACCGGGATACTCCATGGCCTTGAGTGCCTCCTCGACCTTCTCGACGCTCACCCCGTAATAACGGAGCTTGCCGGCCTGGACGAGATCGTCGAGTACGCCAAACACCTCCGGGCGGTAGAAGACCTCCGTCGGGGGGCAATGGAGCTGCAGGAGGTCTATTGCCTCGGAATTGAGATTTTTCAGACTCCGCTCAACAAATGCAACGAGGTTGGACCGGTTGTATCCCGATGCGACGTGCGGGTCGAGGCGCCTTCCGGCCTTGGTCGCTATATAAAACGGCTCGCGGGATTCGCGGCGGAGCTGCGCCAGCAGCCGTTCGCTGCGGCCATCGCCATAGACGTCGGCGGTGTCGAAAAAGTTCACGCCATGATCGAGCGCGGTGTGAAGCGCGGCGATGGATTCGCGATCATCGACATCTCCCCAGGCCCCGCCTATTGCCCAGGCGCCGAAACTGACCGCCGAAACCTTCCACCCGGTACGTCCAAGTTCACGATAGTGCATTACAGTTCTTCCCTCCTGCCGTTTTTTTCGGTTCAATCACCAGGGTTTTTGCATCGAACGCATTGAAAATAGGTTTTTTATTGCATCCCTGCAAATAAAATCAGCTTATGAGCGATGCGATTTCAGGCGGGAGGGGAAAACCCGTGAAACGAGGTTTCCCCTCCTTAGTAATAAAACTTATTTTATATTCTGTCGATCGGGCTTCGGGCCCCGGAAGGACCAATAACGAACCATTTGGATTGAGGGAGGCAGAGATGAAGGGGTCTGGATCTTTTTGCGGGTCTTTTTTTGCGCTGATTGCAGTGTGCCTTTCGCTGGGTTCCTTGAATGCATGCGCCCAGACGGGCAACAAATGGGTGGGGACCTGGACTACGGCGGAACAGACGGACTCGGCAAACCTTCCCCCGTCGCCGGGTTTGACGAACAACACCCTGCGGCAGATCGTCTGCGTTTCGATAGGCGGCGACAGCGTGCGTGTCAAGTTATCCAATAACTACAGCAGCGGCGCCGTTACAATAAACAATGCAAATATCGCCGTTTCTACCGGCAAGAGCGCCATCACTGCTTCTACGATAACCCCATTGACTTTTAACGGCAGAGCTTCGGTGACCATAAACCTGGATTCCGCAGTCTGGTCGGACCCGATCGCATTCAGCCTGACGCCGCGAATGAAACTGGCCATCTCCATTTACTTCGGACAGGCTCCAACCTACCTGGCCGGTCATCCCGGATCGCGCACCACCTCATATCTGGTTACCGGCAGGCACGATACGTCCGCCGCCTTCAGCACGGTTGACACGGTGTCGCATTGGTTCACCATAAACACGATCGATGTGTGGGCCGCCAGTTCTGCAGCTTCCGTGGCGATTCTCGGCAACTCGCTTACCGACGGTCGGGGTTCGATCACCGATTCGCAGGACCGCTGGCCCGACCTGCTGGCGATACGGCTTCTTAACAATCAGGCCACCAACCAGGTCGGCGTTTTAAATCTGGGCATCGGGGCCAACTGCGTACTGACAACCTGCACGGGCCCCTCGGGAGTGAGCCGGTACCAGGGCGACGTTCTCAACCAGCATGGCATTAAATGGGTCATTATCTTTGAAGGCGTCAACGACATCGGCGGAGTCTCATCCGCTTCCGGTGCAACGTCGACCGCCAACAGCCTTATTGCCGCCTATAAACAGTTCATTTCCGAAGCCCACGCCGACAGCCTGAAGATCTACGGCGCCACCATCATGCCGTTCCAGGGCAACTCCTACTATAACCAGTACAGCGAGTCGTGCCGGGAAACGGTAAATGCTTGGATACGTACCGGGGGCTATTATGACTCTATCCTGGATTTCGATAAGGTAATGAGAAACCCCAAGGACACGATCCAACTCGGGGTTCCCAGCTTCCAGAACGACAGCCTGCACCCTACCGAACCCGGCTACCAGACATTGGCAAACTCCATCGACCTGAACCTTTTTCTGCAAAATCTGACCGGTACGAAAGAATCCGCCGGTCAACAGGACTTCGCCGTGGGCGGCATCCGCCTGAACCATGTCAGCGGCACCGGGATCATCACCTTCGACCTGCCCCGCGAAGCCCGGGTCTCGCTGAAGATCTACTCAATCCTCGGAAAAGAGATTGCCGAGCTTGCGGGGACCCAATATGCTCCGGGCAGGCATACGGTCCAGCTGCAGGACCGGAATCTCGCCAGGGGACTGTTCCTGTACTCATTTACCGCCGACAATGTTTGCGCCCGGGGAAAGATCGTGTATTAGCAGGTCGGCAAAGGCAGGTTCGGAAGCATCCCTCCGCATTTACCCGGCCCCACCCCGGCGCTTCCTGCCACCCCTCTACACAGCTGAAAAGGCCTGTGGTAGAGGGGGCAAGGAGGAGAGCTTAATCTTTCAGTATGATAAGGAGTAAGCGCTACCAGGAACCGCGAGCGATCCGGAAACCGCCGTTATTGGCGCTGATCGAACCAATTGGAGGATACGAGTACCGATATGCCGCGCACAGGAAAGCCGGATTGGCGTGGCCGATGCCGCCGTAGAAGTTAAACCACGAACCTCCACGCAGCACACGGCCGCTGCCGGTGCTGGTTGCAGGGCCGGTAGGGTTGGTCTGGCTGGTTTTGATATAGGTCGCATACCAGTCGTTGCACCATTCCCAGACATTGCCGCTCATGTCATACAAACCCCATGTATTCGGTTTTTTGCTTGCCACCGCCATGGTACTGCTTGACGAGTTACCATACCAGACTGCATTGCTGTCTATTGCAAGGGTATCCGCAGTCGTTACCAGCGGGAAACTGCCTCCCCAGAAATAATCGGCAGTCGACCCGGCGCGATTGGCATACTCAAACTCCGCCTCGGTCGGCAGCCGGTAGCCGTTCTTTGTATAGTCAATAGCTACCGCGGCCAGAGTGTCAACGCCGGTATCCCGGGATACCCCCGTATAGGTATATACTGTATCCAATCCTGCCAGCTTGCTCAGTTTATTGCAGAACCACGCCGCTTCATACCAATTAACCGATTCGACGGGATAGTTCGCCGATAATGCGCCCGAGTTAAAATATGACGGGTTCGTATCCATAACCGCCAGATACTGCGCCTGCGTTACAAGCGTCTGCGATATGGAAAAAGATGCCAACGTCACACTATGCACCGGCGTTGAACTTGACCCCTGATTTACAAGATTCGCATTCGAATCCCCCATCTGAAATGTTCCGGCAGGTATGCCCACCATGATAATCGATACGCCTGCTACCGTTACCGTATCGTGCCCGACGTAGGTCTGGCCGGTAATGCCGACCGGGTTGCTTTTCGAGCAGCCGCCAAAAAAGATCAGGGACAGCACCGGCAGAAGCAACGATAGTCGCCTGCAACTTTTGATACCCATCAGCCATCCTTTCAATGAGGTTATAGTATGATAGTATAGGAAAATAAAATTCCGCTGATGGGAAGCCAAGAAATATTATTTGCCCCTCCTGGTGCCGCTCCATATCCATGCATGAATCTTTTTTCTGCCGATGCCCGGATATTGTCATATAAAGCTACCGCTTTGGGGGAGGAACCCTGCCCAAATCCTCATCTTTTCCCGGCAACCTTATACCCAAGGTTATATTTTACTAAAATACCCGTTTGAGGGACCTGCAAGGCTCTATGAAGCACCATACTCAACCATCGTAAGGGGAATACCATGCCCCAATTCAAGAAACAGCGGTGTGTACCCGTTATAGCTGTATTGGTTGCGCTTACCGGTATCTTCGGCTGCGCGCCATCCATCAACTATGCCATCAAGTCTGTACCTGAGGAAAGCGCTCTCCAGTTGAGCCAGATCACCTCCGACCAGGACAGCGTCTCCGGCCCCGCAGTCTACTGGAAGGGGAAATCGTGGTCCTATGACGAACGCGAAAGGATCTCGGTATCGTCCGACGGATCGAAGATAGCCTTCATGAGCTTCAAAGGCGGCTCGACCGGCATCACCGTACGGATGCTTGACGGCAGCAACCTGAGCTTCCGGAAACCCGGTCGCGGCCAGGCAATCGATCCCTTCCTCTCTGCCGACGGCATGCGGATGCTTTTTGCCCGCTGCGACCATGCGTCGTGGGACATCTACGAAACCTCGCTCGACTCCAACCCCGCCGTGCACCGCATCACGAACGATCCGTATTATAACGTTTATCCTTCGTATGGTGTTGACAGGAAGATCCTCTTCAGCCATGTCGAACTGCAGCCGGGCATGGAAAAAGGCAGCGCCGTTCCCTCGTCAAAGTTCTGCAGTGCGGACCTGGGAAGCTCACTTGTTACCGAATACGGCGAGGGTCTTTTTACGCCGTCCTGCGTGCCGAATAAGAACAAGGCGGTCGTGGTCCGGTTGAACGACTCTACCCGGACTACCGAACTCTGGACCATCGATCTCACCACCGGTGCAAAGAACCTGCTCTTCGGCAAGCCCGGAGAGGGCGCCGCCGACCCGGCGGTTTCCCCGGACGGGAAGGTAGTTGCCTTTGTCAGCATGACCGAGGCACAGAACTCCCCTGCCAATCTCGATATCTACACCATCAACATGGATGGGACCGGCCTGACGCAGCGGACCTTTTTTCCCGGTCAGGATATCTGCCCGCGCTGGTCGGGCAACGGAGGGGCGCTCTATTTCCTGAGCCAGCGGAACACCGATGCCGGGGAATGGAACGCCTGGAGGATGGAGCTGCCCGAATACCTTGGCGCCGGCGCTGTGCCGGCTGCGGCTCATGGAGCTCCCGCAGACGCCGGAAAACAGGTATTGAAGGCGCCGGCGCCGCAGCCTGCCACAAACCCGGCCGGACAGTCGGGCAGCGCGGCTCTCGACTCCTCAAGCCGGCAGGGGCTCAGCACAGCGCTTATGTCACTTAAGCCCGGGTCGGCCGCGACTCTGGTATTAAAAGACGGCTCGACCGTTTCCGGTACCGTCGTCAGGGTCGATCAGGATGCAGTTGTCGTCAATGCCTCCGGGGTGGAGCACACCATCCAGGTATCCACCGTTTCAAAGCTCGTTTCCCAACCCACAACGCCCGAAGCTGCCCCGCAAGGAGGTAAATAAATTGAGGTACACCCTTTCGTTCTTTTTTGCCCTTTGTATTTCCGGAGCGGTTGCCGCAGAAAATGCGGATTCGCTGTTCTTCATCTCCCCGCAGTCGGCGACCGGCTACAGCGGAATAAGCGTCAGTAAATTGGGCGATAATCTTCCGGCATGGATCCCGCCGACAACGGCCGGGCAGGCAAAAGCGGCAGCAAATGCCGCTGAAAAGTCCTCCTCCATGATATCCATCGGGGAATCGAACCTCGGCGTCAGCGTTACTTTTTCGGGGTATCCGGATAAAATCATTACCAGCGCGACCACCATCGGATTTTTCAAAGAGACGCCGAGCAGCTCACTCTCGCTACTGAACGCAGTATCCGATTCCTTCCCCCAGGGAGATTCAATTCTGCAAGCAAACGGGGCACCATCATCGGTCAATGAGGCCACCTCGCTGACCCATATACGGGTGGGAACGGGACTCAGGTTCAACACGTATCCAATAATGAAGCAGTATGACTTCCTTCCCTTCCCCATCAACCCCTTCGTGGGCGCGAACGTCATGATCGATGCGTCGTTCGGTACGACTAAAATCAATCCCGGGGACTCGATTATCCTGCCCGATTCAGGCCTGGGCATTTTCGATTCCACCTATCACCGATTCTTCCTTGATGCCGGGTTCGCCTTCCCGGTCGGCATCGAATTCTTCCCGCTCAAGAAGACCGATATTCCCGTTCTCAAGGACATGGGAGTATCCTTTATCTACACGTTCTATGCCCTGTACCGTACCATTGCCTTCCCGGGCCTGACGGTTAATCCCTACAGCGATTACCTGAATAACCAGTCAAACAATAATAACAATTCCAACAACAGTTCTAACAATAACTCGGGCAATAATAACTCGGGGAATAATGTCTCAGACAGCACATCGAACAATTCGGGAAATAATAGTTCGGGGTCCAATGGAAAGAGCAATAAT
>CAWDOZ010000074.1:0-12325 GCA_963803935.1 uncultured Fibrobacterota bacterium
CGTACAGGTTTCGGCTTCCACCTCCTTCAGCAGCCCGGTATTCAGCCAGTCCGGCCTGACCTCGCCAATTGCGGTTGCCGCGGGCCTGTCGACCGGAACCACGTATTACTGGCAGGCGAGCGCGTCAAACGCTCTCGGCGCGGGAACGTGGTCCGGAATCTGGAGTTTTTCCACAGCGCTCAGCGTGCCGATACTCTCGCTGCCGGCCAACGGTGCAACCGGCCAGCCGGTGAATCTCAACCTCACCTGGGGTTCGGTAAACGGTGCGACGACCTACGGAGTGCAGGTATCGACTACCTCAACCTTCAGTACTACGGTTTCAAGCCAATCGAGCCTTGCGGGACCAATCGCTGCAATCGGCGGGCTCGGCTACCTGACGACGTACTATTGGGAGGCTGACGCGGCCAATGGCGGCGGCACGAGCGGCTGGTCGGGAATACAAAGTTTTACCACGGTAATTCCGGCGCCTGCAGCCCCGATACTTGCAAACCCGACGAATGGCGCATCGGCAGAGCCATTGAGCCTGAATCTCACCTGGGGCACGGTAAGTGCTGCAACCTCGTACGGAGTACAGGTATCGACTGCCTCGACATTCGGTACGACGGTTTCAAGTCAATCGGGTCTTACAGGAGCTACCGACGCGATCAGCGGTCTCGGCTATTCCACCACCTATTATTGGGAAGCCAATGCAACCAACGCAGGCGGAGTCAGCGGCTGGTCCGGCCTGTATAGTTTCGTTACCTTAAGTGCTCCGGCCGCACCCACTCTGACTGCGCCCGCGAGCGGTGCGATTAATCAGCCGACTACCCTTGCCCTGAGCTGGGCCACGGTTGCCAACGCCGCAACCTACGCGGTCCAGGTGTCGACGGATGTAAGCTTTGGAAGTACCGTCACGGCTCAGTGGGGCCTCACGACAACATCGGCTTCAATTGCCGGTCTTGCCAATGCTGCGACCTACTACTGGCGTGCCGGTGCGAAGGACCCTGCCGGCGTGAGCGGCTGGTCGGCTCCCTACAGCTTTACTACTATAGTAGCTGCTCCCGCTTCTGCACCGACGCTGGTCGCTCCGGGTAACGATACGCTCAACGCACCTGCTTCGCTCATTCTGACCTGGTCTACGGTTACTAATGCTGCGACCTATGCAGTACAGGTATCGCTGGCCTCCGGTTTCGGCAGCACGGTAACCGCGCAGTGGGGGCTGACGGGCACAGCGGCCTCAATCAGCGGGCTTGCCAACAGCACTGTTTATTTCTGGCGCGCCGGCGCGAAGGATGCCGGCGGGGTGAGCGGCTGGTCGGGAGTGTGGAGCTTTACAACCATAATGGCTGCGCCGGGAACGCCGACGCTTGCCGCCCCGTCGAGCGGTGTTGTTAATCAGCCGCTATCCCTCAGCCTGAACTGGGGATCGGTACCAAATGCGACATTCTACAGCCTCATGGTTTCGACTGCCGCGAATTTTGCAACGACGGCATCGAGCCAGACGGGCTTGACCGGCATTATGGCCGCGCTCGGCGGACTTGCGAACCTCACCACCTATTACTGGGAAGTAAATGCTGCAAATGTCGGCGGCATGAGCAACTGGTCGGCGGTCTGGAGCTTTACAACCATTATCGCGGCGCCTGCGGTGCCGGTACTTGCCACCCCGACAAGCGGTGCGGTGAATGCGCCGACCTCGCCGGTTTTGAGCTGGACAACGGTGACCAGTGCTGCGACCTATGCCGTCCAGGTATCGACCGATGCAGGCTTCGGCAGCACGGTGACCGCGCAGTGGGGACTGACAGGCACTTCGGCCTCTATTACCGGGCTTGCCAACAGCGCTACCTATTTCTGGCGTGCAGGTGCTAAAAACATAGCAGGCGTGAGCGGCTGGTCGGGCGCGTGGAGTTTCACGACGATCATCGCTGCGCCGGGAGTGCCGGCGCTTGCATCCCCGACAAACGGTGCGGCAAACCAGCCGGTATCGCTCAGCCTGAACTGGGGCGCATCGGCCACGGCGACATCGTACGGCGTCATGGTATCGACGGCTGCGAACTTCGCGACAACGGTATCGAGCCAGACCGGTCTCACGGGAGTAACGGCAGCGCTCAGCGGACTTACGAACCTCACCACCTGCTACTGGGAAGTAAATGCTGCAAATATCGGCGGAACGAGCGGCTGGTCGGGCGCCTGGAGCTTCACGACGATCGTCGCGGCGCCGATTGCGCCGACGCTTGCATCGCCGACAACCGGTGCAATTGACGAGCCGATGTCGCTCAGCCTTACCTGGGGAACGGTACCCGGTGCAGCGTCGTACGCGCTTATGGTATCGACCGCGGCGAACTTTGCAACGACGATATTGAGCCAGGCGGGCCTGACCGGAGTATCCGCCTCCCTAGCCGGTCTTGCTGACGGCACAACCTACTACTGGGAAGTGAATGCAACGAATAGCGGAGGAACCGGCTTGTGGTCAAGCACCGGGAACTTCACGACGCTGGTAAATTTCAGCCTTGCAGTCGAACCGGGCTGGAACATGATATCGTTCAACATCCGACCGGCGGACTCCAGTGCTGCGGCGGTATTCGGCGATTCGGCCACGGTTGCCGGCGGGCATAATTTCATCCTGGTAAAGAATCTTGAGGGCGCTATCTACAGCCCGACGCTGGGCATCAGGGATTCGATCACGGTGCAGACCGGCGTCGGCTTCCAGATGTATAGCAATGCTCCGGATACGATTCATACCTCCGGTTCGGCCATTCCTGCGTTCAGTACCCGGATTCCGCTTCTACAGGGATGGAATCTGACCGGGTATCTGCCGACGGCAACGGAGCCAGTTTCCGCGGCGCTTGCGACCATCTCCCCGCAACTCCTGATAGTCAAGGATAACGACGGCGATATATACTTTCCGGAATTCGGGATCGACGCAATCGATACGCTGGCGGTCGGACAGGGATATTTCATCTATATGACCTCTTCGGCGCCGCTAACCTATTCCGGCGTGGCGAAACGGGCGGCGAATGCGGGTTCGTTGCTCAGATTGCCGAAAACAACCCACTATGCAAAACATGCCAATACCGGCAACAATGCTTCGGTAGTTGCATCCCTGGTATCCTTCGGCAGCAAAGCGGCTCCGGACAGCTGCGAAATCGGCGCATTCGACGGCAGCGGGAACCTTGTCGGTTCCGGAACGGTAATCCATGGCAGGGCGGCATTCCCGGTTTGGGGCAAGAATATCCGGACTCAATCGAAGGATGGTTTGGTCGCATCTGAAAATATCATATTCAAGATGTGGAATAAGACCAAAGAGTACCCGGTGGAGTTCAGATGCGGCAACGGCACTCCTGTCCGCTATTCGGCACAGGCGGTGTTTGTGGGTAGCTTTGCGGTTCCTGAGGGGGCGCTGATTAATGAATTCGATCTTTCCAGAGCGTATCCGAACCCGTTCAGCGGTTCGGTGAAGATTGCCTTCGACGTGCCGACCATTGCAGGGATTTCCCGGCACGCGGTCGAGATCAACGTGTACGATCTGAAGGGCAGCCTGGTGAAGCAGCTTGCAAAGGGAATCTACCAGGCAGGCCACTATGACCTTTCGTGGAATTGCGGGGAAGGCAAAGCAGGCGCAGTTGGGACAAACGTCTACATCGTCCGGATGAAGGCCGCCCATTTCGAGAAAAGAATTACGCTGGTAAAAGTGCCATAGATTAACAAAAGGAATATTCGCACACCATTTACGTGGAGGATATGGATGCAAAGCAATGTTGCCGAAGGCATACCGGGAGGTCGTTTCATCGGAAGAAAAAACGCCATGCGGAGAACGGGGCTCGGTTTTATCTCAATCTTCGCTCTTGCATTGGTTTTGTCCCGGTCTGCAGCTTATAGTGCTTCCAATTTTTCCACGTGGCAATATAACAGGACCTACACCATAACTGCCCCGGGAACCGGCAGCACGGTTACCGGCTTCCCGGTCATGGTGCGTCTCAACGGCAAGGGAGCCAACGGCGGCAATGCAACCGACTCGATAGTCTTTGCTACCGCGCAGAGCAGCGGATGGGATATCCGTTTTTCAAACACGGGCACCACCGACTCGATCCCCTTCCAGATCCAACGATACGACGCGACAAATAAGGTTGCAATTTTCTGGGTTCTGGTCCCCAGCGTAGCGCCCGGCTCAGCGAATACCACCTTCAAAATGTATTGGGGCCAGAGCGGTCTCACCGGAACTCCGTCGAACCCGGCTGCGGTGTTTGCACGGGGCGCATCGGGCAATGGTTTCGAGGCCGTTTATCACCTGCACGAGGCATCGGGCGCCAGCATCGGCGATGCGACCGCGAATGCGAACACGATGACGGCGAACGGCGGCATTACACAAAGCGCCGGTGTGAACCCGAACACCGATTCTTCGGAAAGCTTCAACGGGACGACGGTTATTATAGTGTTGCCTCTAGCAGTTACAAAAACCTTAATTTTGAATACATATTTACTGTTTCGGGGTGGTTTTACTCCACCAGTTCAAGCCCGGGTTCTATTTTTAGTAAAGGCGGTGAAGCGAATGCGTGCGGAAAAACCAGCATGTACTTCGGAGCTGGAAGCCAGGCGGGTTCGCAAACAGGGCTTTGCCCCAACTTTGTAGGGTCATGCCGATCATGGATAAACACGACTTCGGCAATGGGAACGGGCGGGTGGCACCATATAGCAATCGTCTATGATTCTCTGCGTACCTCGGCTCCTGTTACCCAGATTTACATCGACGGTGTATCCGAAAGCGTTTCCGGGGGATATAATGGCGTCGCTGATCCTGAGAACACCGGTAATCCAGTCTGGCTCGGGAGAGCTGAATACAATTTCGGCCCGACCGACTCGTTTTATAACGGCCAGATGCAGGAGTTCCGTATCGACAGCGCTGCGCGTTCTGCAGACTGGATCAATCTCAGCTATCTCACCCAGCAGTCTTCGAGCATCGTATCGGGCGGCCCCATAGGCGGTATCGCGCCGCTTCTCGCGTCGCCTTCCAACGGCTCCGTGGGACAGCCGTCAACCTTGACGCTTTCCTGGAATTCGGTCGCCTCGGCGACATCATACACGGTGAATATCTCAACGTTGTCGAATTTTGCCACCACGGTATTTACCAGCTCGGGCACCGCGCTGTCCGCATCCGCCGCCCTTATCGGCGGCGTGACCTATTACTGGCAGGCAGGCGCGTCGAACGGCACGCTCACCGCATGGTCGGCTACCTGGTCTTTCGCTACGGTCGCAACCTTCGGCCAGAGCCCGGTCATATTGATCCCGCCGCCGGCAAACGGCAGCGGCAATGTTTCAATTACACCGACCCTGACCTGGAACCCGGTTGTCAGCGCAACGTCCTATGAGCTTGAAGTTTCTTCTAATAATGATGGCTTTGCGACACCGGCGGTTTATGATGTTGCGACCCTTACCGGGACGTCGCAGATTCCCACCGGATTGGTCAACTCGCAGACCTATTACTGGCGCGCCAATGCCTATAATGCCGGTAACCCGGTGGGAGGCGCAGGGAACGGGTGGTCCGCAACCTGGAGTTTCACCACCATAGTCGCGCAACCGGGAGCTCCGGTTCTCTCCTTGCCGGCAAGCGGATCGGTCAGCGAGCCGTTGACCTTGAGTCTTAGCTGGGCTGCAGGCACCGGCGGTGCGCCTGCATCGTATACGGTTGAGATCTCGACCGGCAGCGCATTTGCCAACACGGTTTTCATGCAGGCTGGTTTGACAAACACATCGGCCTCAGCGGCAAACCTTGCAAACAATACGCAATATTACTGGCAGGTATCGTCGACCAATGCTGCCGGTACCAGCGGATGGTCCGGGGCCTGGAGCTTCACAACGATCGTTACAGCGCCGGGGACGCCAATCTCCCCGACGCCGGCCAATGGCGCCATAAACCAGATCTACCCATCGCTGACACTGCAGTGGAGTCCGGGCAGCGGCGGCCTGGTTGCGTCCTATAATTTGAATTTCGGAACCTCCTCGGCCTTTTCGACGACCGTCGCCGGAGGCATCGGGACACCGTCCTATGTCGTCGGATCGCTTGCGTCCTCTACAACCTACTACTGGCAGGTGCAGGCGGTGAATGTCGCTTCGGCCGCCTGGTCGGCCATCTGGAGTTTCACGACCAACGAAGATTACACCACCTGGCAATCATCGCAGGCGATAACCCTGAACACCTCTGCTACCGGAGCAAATACAGCGACCAAGGTGGCCAATTTCCCGGTGCTGCTTCGCCTGACCTCGCTTAATGCGGCAGGCTTTTTCACCGCCGAGAATTCGGGAGGCATGAACGGCGCCGATCTGCGGTTTGCCAATCCGGTTACCGGTTCCCATCTGGCCTACGATGTGGATAAGATCAATGTGCCGGCTCAGACCGCACTGGTCTGGGTGGCGGTGGACACGGTTGTTCCGCAAAGCGCAACCCAGGCCATTACCATGTACTGGGGGAAACCAACGGCGGTCAGCCAGTCGGATTCCGCAAATGTCTTTGTAACGGGTAACGGGTTCAAGATGGTCCTGCACCTGAACAAACGGTCATCGGGAACCACTTTTTTCGATGCCACCGGGGCGGGCAACAATGGAACCGGCGATGTAAATATCCAGGACACCACCGGTGTTTACGACCGGGCGGCGTACCTGCATTGTACCGGTACCACCAACACCTTCCTTGACGGAGATTCAATCACCATTGCAGGATTGCTGGGATCGCCGGCAACGCTGACCCTTTCTTCGTGGGTACGGGTCGATAGTGTCGATCAGGCGAATACCGGCGTCAACGGCCATCTTGCCACCATTTTGTCGATGGGGGATAATGCGAGTATTTCCGATGAGGGTGCATCCGGTACCGGAACGGACTCCATCAATGCTGCGTGGTTTGGTTCAGGCTCCGATTGGGCCAATTACGGCTGGCCTTCTGCATCCTTGACCGGAACGTCCCTGCTGGGCACGCCAAACAGCAGCGGATCCGCGATGTTGCATGACGGTTGGCGGCACGTCGCATTGGTTGTCAATCCCTCGGCCGGCTACTCAAAGGTCTACCTGAATGGCGATTCCGTAAGGTACATAGCGTCGGCGAATACCCTTGCCTGGACAGCCGGAGGAACACGCACGGTCATAGGGAAGCATGGTAACGGGCATGTTGGCCTCAAGCTGGGAGGGTCCGTCTGCGAGACCCGTATCGAGAGCGTAGCCCGTTCGAGCGACTGGATTAAACTCTGCTATGCAAATCAGGGTGCGACCGATTACCTGGCGAATCCGCCTCCACAGGCGCCGGTGCTTTCGGCACCGTTAAGCGGAGTATCCACGCCGCTCCTTTCGCCGACGTTGAGCCTGAACTGGAGCGCTCCCGCCACCGGTCCGGCCGCCACCTCGTATACGGCGCAGGTCTCGACCTCAACCACCTTCGGCAGCACGGTATTTCTGCAGACGGGAATAACGGCAACCTATGTTGTCCCAGCGGGTCTTGTAGTCGGTACTCAGTATTACTGGCGGGTAAGTGCCTCCAATGGGGGCGGAACCGGCGCATGGTCGGGAGTATGGAGCTTTAACACCATTGCCGGGGCACCGACCCTTTCGAGCCCGGCAAATGGGAGTGTCTACCAGCCCAGTACCTTCGTTGCCTATTGGAACGCGGTTTCCGGGGCTTCCTCGTATGGCATACAGGTATCAACCTCTTCCGGATTCGCAACGCTGGCGTACTCCAATTCCGTTTCCGGCGGTGCCTATGCAACGGTATCGGTTGCACCGGGGTTGACTTACTACTGGGAGGTAAATGCAACCGCCAACGGATCGACAAGTGCATGGTCTTCGGTCTGGAGCTTTACAACGTCGACCACGCAGGCGATTCCGCTCGTAACTTCCTGGAACATGGCATCGTTCAATGTCGTTCCGCAGAACGATTCGGCGAGTGCGGTATTCGGAACCGGATCGCCCGGCTTCCTTTTTGTGAAGGATAACGCGGGTGATGTCTACTGTCCGACGCTCTCGGAGAACGATATCGGGATTGTGGTGCCCGGCCAGGGGTATCAGGTTTATACCAGTGAGCCCGATACCTTCAAGTTGATCGGCGAACCTGTCAATGTTGCTGCAACGCCGGTAGCGCTTTCTGCCGGCTGGAACATGATCGGCTACCTGCCAACATCCGCCGACTCGATCGTCCACGCGCTTGCCGCAATCGACTCGCAGCTGGTCCTTGTCAAGAATAATGCCGGCAGCGCCTACTGGCCCGCGCAGAATGTCGATAATATCGACAGCATGTGTGTCGGGCAAGGGTACAAGATTCTCATGAGCACGGCGGCGACATTATTCTATCCGACGCCCCTTTCCGGGGTTGCCAAACGGGTTGCAGGGAGCGTTGGAAAGCCGATGCTGCGCCTGCCTGCGCCGAAGCACTATGCGGTTCATGCGATAACCGGCAACAACGCCACGCTTCTGGCGAAGCAGGTGTTATTCGGTGATAAGCTTGCGCTGATTCAAGCGAGATAGGCGCGTTCGATGTTTCCGGGACCCTTGTCGGGTCCGGGACCGTGGTTCATGGAATCGCCCTTTTTGCAATCTGGGGCAAGAACCCGCAGACGAAGAAGAAGGACGGCTGCCTTGCCTCCGAGCAGGTTACCTTCAAGCTGTGGAATGGGAAGCAGGAGTATCCGCTCGATTATTCTACCCTGAATAAAACAACTTTGCAGTATGCAGAGGATAAGGTATTTCTCGGGGAGTTGCAGGTTCCGGAGGGGTACCTGATTTCCAGGTTCGACCTGACGCGGGCGTATCCGAACCCGTTTAACGGCTCGGTGAAGATTGCGTTCGATGTGCCGACCATTGCGGGGATTTCCCGGCACGCGGTCGAGATCAACGTGTACGATCTGAAGGGCAGCCTGGTGAAGCAGCTTGCAAAGGGAATCTACCAGGCAGGCCACTATGTTTTAGCCTGGAACTGCAACGAAAGCCGGGAAGGGGCGGCAGGGTCGAGTGTCTATGTCGTGCGAATGAAGGCGAATAACTTTGATAAGCGGATAAAGCTGGTCAGAGTTCAGTAGAACTTTCTGCAGGTTTCTTAAGGATCATAAGGCCCTGCCGGTGAACACCGGCAGGGCCTTACTGCTCTATCGGGGGAACCATTTAAAAATGGTTCCCCCTGCCGGCGGCTGTGCTCGGCCCTATAAATTTTCTTCCCTCCGATT
This sequence comes from uncultured Fibrobacterota bacterium, assembly GCA_963803935.1. Lineage (GTDB taxonomy): Bacteria > Fibrobacterota > Chitinivibrionia > Chitinivibrionales > Chitinispirillaceae > BOG-1184. The sequence continues at coordinate 9,174 of CAWDOZ010000074.1, forward strand.
CAGCATTAATTATTTTATTCCATCAATTTTCCCACCGGCCATGCAGCATCTCCTTGCGAACAGAGAGCGGCGGACGGTCGGAAAACATGACGCGAAAAATTATTGGTAAAGGGCTCGGCACCCATGTACGATGAACTGATCTTCCAGACCGAGGCTCTCGACCCCGAGGCTGCCCGATACGGGTGGGTACCGGTATTCGCCAGGCATATAGGGGCCATGCGGGAGCAGGAAGCCGCTTCGCGGGGGATCAATCCGTCCATCCTGTCGGCGTTGTTTCCGGCGTGCATGATTATAAATTTCCTCGATGTTGGCTCTAACTGCAGCGGGCTCCTTGCATCTCCCGGCGTCCGGGAGCAGAACTACCTCGCGCAGTCCATTTTGAGCCGGTTGGGGTTCATAGGCGGAATAGCGGCTCTTTCGCTGATCAAAATGGGAATACCGCTCGGTCTTTACCTGCTTCTGCGGCAGGGACGCCCCTGGTATCGCGGCGCTTTCTTCATAGGGCTCTGCATAAATACCTCTGCGGTTCTCTGTGCCGTTGCCAATAATTGCGGCGTATTTTTCGCGATGCGCTGAAGTGCAGGGCGCACCATCTCTCAAGCAATTCCTGTGATTTGTCCTCCCATCATTATATAATTGGCATCGGCTTAACCGGGCCGAAACCGGGAGTCCGATCTTACGCGATGGAAGGTATTTCCAATTCATCGCAGCGAAATGTATTTTATTGCTCCCGATTTTTATTTTGGCCTTTCCAATATACGAGAAATAAACGGGTTTCATAACCATATTTCCACTTAAGAGGAGGGAGTTGCATGTCTAAAATTATCATGCTCAGCCTTGTTGCCGGCCTCGTGGGCGTCATTTATTCGCTCGCGACCGCAGCATGGATCATGAAGCAGGGGTCAGGGTCGGAAAAGATGAAGGAGATTTCCGATGCGGTGAAAGAAGGTGCGACGGCGTTTCTCAAGCGCGAGTACATGAGTGTTGCAATCGTCGCCGTCATCCTGGTTGCCATAATTGCCTTTGTTCCGGCGCTTGGCCTCTGGACCGCCCTGGGCTTTGTCATCGGCTGCTTCGGCAGCGCACTTGCAGGGTACATTGGTATGATGGTCACCGTCCGCACCAATGTTCGCACCACCGAAGCGGCCAAGACCGGCCTCGCAAAGGCGCTCAGCGTTGCCTTCAAGGGCGGATCGGTTACCGGACTCATGGTGGTCGGCCTCGGCCTGCTCGGCGTTACCGGTTTTTTCGTGCTTGTCCGCCACTTTCAGCCTGAACAGACCTTTCATGCGCTCATCGGGCTTGGCTTCGGCTGCTCGCTCATGAGCGTGTTCGCCCGTATCGCGGGCGGCATCTATACCAAGGCAGCAGACGTCGGCGCCGACCTCGTGGGAAAAGTTGAAGCGGGAATTCCTGAAGACGATCCCCGCAACCCCGCCGTCATTGCGGACAATGTGGGTGATAACGTTGGTGACTGCGCCGGAATGGCCGCGGACCTGTACGAGACCTACACCGTGACCATTGTCGCGGCGATGCTCCTCGCTAAAACCATTTTCAGTCCGGATAAGGACGCCTCATTTGCCGCGCATCGCAATATGTGGGTGCAATTCCCGTTGCTGATCGGCGCGATTTCGATCTTCGCCTCGGTCATCGGCACCTTCTTCGTCCGTCTTGGAAAAAAGCAATACATAATGGGGGCACTTTACAAAGGACTCGCCGTTTCGGGCGTTCTTGCCGCCGTGGCATTTTATTTTGCCTCAAAGTATTTCCTTTCCCGGCTCAGCATTGATGACCAGGCCGGCTTTACAGCAGGTAAGGTGTTCGGCATGGCGGTTATCGGTCTTGCCCTCACCGGTCTCATCGTGATGATTACCGAGTATTTCACCTCTACCAGCTTCAAACCGGTCAAACATATTGCCTCGGCAAGCCAGACCGGCCATGCAACGAACATCATTGCCGGACTGGCGGTCAGCATGAAGTCCACGGCAATGCCGGTACTCGTCATCTGTGGAGCCATTGTCGGCGCCTATGCTCTTGGCGCAGGCGGTCTCTCGGTTGCCGATCCGGATATGATTAAGCACGGGCTCTTCGCAATCGCGATTTCAGCGGTTGCCATGCTCTCCATGACCGGTATCGTCGTCGCGATCGACAGCTACGGTCCTATTACGGATAACGCCGGCGGTATTGCTGAAATGGCCGGGCTCGATGAGAAGGTCCGGGGCGTTACCGACCCGCTCGACGCGGTCGGCAACACCACCAAGGCCGTTACCAAGGGCTATGCAATCGGTTCTGCAGCACTTGCCGCGATTGTCCTGTTTGCAGAATATTCCCGTTCATTCGGCGGTATCTCCTTTGACCTTTCCGACCCGAAGGTACTTGTCGGACTCTTCATCGGCGGTCTCCTGCCATTCTACTACGGTTCGCTTCTCATGGAAGCCGTCGGTACGGCTGCAGGTACGGTGGTCGATGAAGTCCGGCGCCAGTTCAAGGCCATCCCCGGCATCATGGAAGGCACCGCGAAACCCGAATACGGTACCTGCGTGGATATCGTGACCAAGGGCGCCATAAGGCAGATGATGGTTCCGGCGCTTATTCCGGTCATCACCCCGATTCTGGTCGGATTCATTCTCGGCAGGCAGGCGCTCGGCGGCGTTCTGATCGGTGCCATTGTCACCGGCCTTTTCCAGGCCATCGCAATGACCTCCGGCGGCGGCGCATGGGACAATGCCAAGAAGTACATTGAAAACGGCGCATTCGGCGGCAAGGGATCCCCGGCTCACAAGGCGGCGGTGACCGGCGATACGGTCGGCGACCCTTACAAAGACACTGCCGGACCGGCGATTAACCCGATGATCAAGGTTATCAATATTGTGGCGCTGCTGATTGCCCCGCTGTTGTTTAAATAGGGTGACGATCAATTTCTGATAATAAGGGCCGGGATGTTTCCGGCCCTTTTTATTTGGCGCAGGGGATGGGGGAGTGCTCAACCATCCGTATCAGGGGTGCATTTTTTTCTTCGGGTAATCGAATTTATGGCGTATGGTAATTATTTTGTTTCATGCACCGGGGTTATTTTTTATATTCCTGCATTATAACCGGTGCTGTCTCCTGAAGAGTGCCGGGCGCCGTTGCGCTCAACTTTAGCAATACAT
>CAWDOZ010000075.1:0-18302 GCA_963803935.1 uncultured Fibrobacterota bacterium
CATCAATCGAATATGGCCCCGGAGATATCGTTCGGAAGGTGTGCCAGGGTGGCATCGTCAGCTATAAGGGGCATTCGATACATATCCCAAAGTTTCTGAAAGATGAATACGTGGCAATAAGGATGACCGTTGAAGATGGTATCATAGATCTGTTTTATGCACGACAGCGGCTGAAAAGGATAAACTTGCGAACCATGGAAACATGCGATTGATATACGCGAACCCCCTCCTCCGGAGGAGGGGGTTATAGTCTCACAAGTGCCCATTATATTTTCTATGAAGCACATAAAAAAAGTGTTACCTATGTCCCCGAACATCTGTTACCTATCTCTCCGGCCTAAACACGCAGGGGAGGGGCGGCCAAAGGCCGGGGAGAGGTCATACGAGGAATCAAAAAACGGAGCCAGGGGAAAGGGAGACTGAATGGGTTTAAAAATTATTAAACGTTTCTTTGGCATTCTATTCGGATTAACTTCAGTTTTTTTCTTTATTGGTATTATTGCAGAAGCTTTGTCTATAATTATGCCCACCTCAGGGCAGAGACATGTTTCATTTTTATCCCTTCTTGAAACGGCGGTTTTTTCTGCACTTTTTGGCTTGTTTTCATATTTGTGCTTAAAAGAATTAATAAAACAACGTTTCAAAAGCTGTACCGAAGGAAATATTAAGCCAAAGCGGATTTTAATATATGCTAGATGTATTCTTGGAATTATATTCGGATTAGTTGCGGTTGTCTGCCTTTTAGTATTTGTATGCTTTATTCTCCTAATTTTTATACGAACAAAATATTTTATACCGGCAAGCACAAAAGTTGTTATGCTTTCTATTTCATTGATTTTAACAACTATTTTATTTATGCTTTCCTATTTATGCTTCAAAGATTTAATAGCTTATTATCTTAAAAAAGTTCCCCTTGGCATTCATGAGTCAGGATATTATTTTGCCGGGTTTAAAACTCGTTTCCTGGCCGGGCTTATCGATTTATTGTTTTATATTCCTATTTTAGCCATTCCCTTTCAATTACGATATTCGTCAGGCAAGTTTTACCTTTTAACTTTTGTGATTTTAGACTCAATTTCCTATATATATGTCATTTTGCTAACGGGGTTTCGAGGTCAGACAATCGGCAAAATGATTATGAATATAAAAGTATTCAAGTTAAATGGAAATAAAATTGGATTTCGAAAAGCGATTTATAGATCTTCCGTAGATATTTTACTTTTCATATTGTTAATTATTTTTAAAGTTATTGTACTATCGCATATTCCGCCATCAAGCTTTGCAGGTCTATCTTATCATGATACGTTAAAACTATTGAGTAATTCATTAAAATTATTTCATTATTCATCAATCGAAAATTTTATTACTTATGCGTCTTTGGCATGGATTTTCAGCGAATATGTCACCTTGCTATTCAACAGCAAGCGAAGAGCAATTCATGACTTTATAGCAGGAACGGTAGTTCTAGATTTAAAATCAAAAGGCCGAGTAACGACCGTGTCCGCCTAAACTTTATTAATGGTTCGACATGCTCACCACGAACGGACTTTCTTTAATCCTTTTAAGGACTGCATAATCAAATAATGTTCTTCCTCTTCCTCAAAGCCCTCCGCCCCCACCAGTGGGTAAAAAATCTCCTTCTCTTCGCGCCCTTCGTCATGGCGCACCAGATCAGGAGCGGCGCGAAATATCCAACCCTTCTCATTATTTTCGGCTGCATGTGCCTCACGGCGTCGGGGATTTACCTGATCAACGATCTCTTCGACCGCGAGGCCGACCGTCGCCATCCTGACAAAAGAAACCGTCCGATCGCCTCGGGCGCCATTTCCCCGATATTTGCCTGGTGCGCAGCAGGAGCCATGCTGGTCGTCAGCCTCGGCATCGCCGTGCGCTTCGTGGGTCCGCTTCCTGCCGCGCTCCTTGCAGGGTACGCCGCACTCTCTCTCTCGTACACCCTGGCACTCAAGCGGCTTCTCATGGTGGATGTCATCGTGCTCTCGTTTTTTTATTCGCTCCGGATTATCATAGGCGGCATTGCGGTCAATGTCCCGATTTCGCCATGGTTCCTTGCTTTTTCGTTTTTCTTCTTCCTGAGCCTTGCTTTTGTCAAACGCTACACCGAGCTCAGGCTGCTTTCCCCGGGAACTGAAGAGCGGCTCGGCGGACGGGGGTACGGAGCCTCCGATACGGTTCTCCTGCCGATTGCGGGCATTTCGAGCGGACTGCTGGGCATTCTCGTCTTCCTGCTGTATATTTCGGCAAGTGAACAGGTGAAAGCACTGTATTCCAACCCGCTCTGGCTGTGGATGATCGCGCCCCTCTTTGTCTACTGGCTCATGCGCATCTGGTTCCTTGCGGCGCGGGGAATCATGCACTCGGATCCGGTCACCTTCGCCATCAAAGACCTGCCGAGCTGGTGCACCGCGGCCCTCATCGGACTTCTGCTCCTGCTGGGATCGGTCACATGACCATCGATCACTGCATGTTCGATTTCGACGGAACCCTGGTCGACTCGCTCGGCGATGTGCTTGCCTGTTTAAAAACCGCCTTTGAAAAAGTCGGTGTCCCGGTGGAAACCATCGATGTATCGCTTGTCATGCAGCTCCAACTCCGGGAATCTATTGCCTCCATCGCTCCCGGGATGAACGCACAGGAAATTACCGAAGTCATCGACGAATTCAGAATCGCCTACGACACCGGCGGCCTTCCCGCGACAAAGCCCATGCCCGGCGTCATCCGGCTTCTTGACGATCTCCGGTCGCGTTCAATCGGAATGTCCATCGTTTCCAACAAGCGACAGCTGCCGACCCTGCGGATTCTCGATAAGTTCGGCCTTCGCGGACACTTCACTGCGGTTTACAATCCCGATATGTATCCGGGAGAGCCGGTAATGACGAAACCATCGATGATCGCACGGGCGATCACCGATCAGAAACTTTCCAGTGAAGCAACCATTTATATCGGCGACTCGGAGGCGGACGTCCGGGCTGCCTCCCAAAACGGGCTGGTCTCCATCATTGCCGCAAACGGGTATGGAGGCATCGATAGTTTCAAAATGCGGCCGACGCATGTCGTAAAAGAGATATCGGATATTCTCACTATCGCGGGACTGGCCTTTAAAGCCCCGCCGCAGTAAGAGATCGAAAAGTGCCATTTATACTGTTAATCAATTGAAAGGGCAGGGACGACAAATGATCGTGGTAACCGGCGGATCGGGATTTATCGGCAGCGCCCTCATAGGGCGGCTGAACCAGAAGGGCTTTACGGACATCCTCACGGTCGACCATCTCGGGGAATCCGAAAAATGGAAGAACCTCGTTCCGCTCAGGTTTTCGGACTACCTCGACCGGCAGGAGTTTATCCTCCGGCTCGAACGGGGCGATTTCGGCGACGCCATCGAGGCCATCTTTCACCTTGGCGCCTGTTCCTCGACAACCGAGAAAAATGCGGACTTTCTCCTTGAAAACAACTACCGCTACACGGCACGGATCGCGGCGTGGCGGGAATCCCGGCCAGAGTGCCGCCTCATCTATGCATCCAGCGCCGCGACCTACGGCGACGGCAACCGGGGCTATGCCGACAACCAGGAGGAGCTGGAGCGGCTTCGCCCGCTCAACATGTACGGGTATTCCAAGCACCTCTTCGACTGCCTCGCAAAACGAAAGGGATGGCTCAGGAACATCGTCGGCCTCAAGTATTTCAACGTATTCGGCCCGAATGAAAACCACAAGGGCGATATGCGAAGCGTCATCAACAAAAGCTATCCCGGCGTACGCGACACGGGCAGGATGCAGCTTTTTAAATCCCACCGGCCCGACTATGCCGACGGCGAACAGAAAAGGGATTTCATCTATGTGAAGGATGCACTTGAAATAACCCTTTACTTCCTGGATCATCCGGAGGTGAACGGTATTTTCAATGTCGGCACCGGAGCTGCGCAATCCTGGAACGATGTCGCGGATGCGCTCTTTGCCGCAGCACATAAGCCCCTCTCCGTCGACTATGTGCCCATGCCGGAAACGATCCGGGAAAAATACCAGTACTATACCTGCGCCGATCTCACGAAACTCCGGGCCGCAGGATGTTCTTACCGGTGCGCCGGTCTTAAAAACTCGGTTGCCGATTACGTGACGAACTATCTGGCGCCCGGACGGCTGCTTGAGGGGGCGGGCTGAACAAATATCAGGCTGCGGCCATAGGAAAACAGCGTTCATGGGCATCGGAGCTCCGGATCATTTTCTGTGATCGAAGGGCATAGCTGCGGATGAGGCAGGAATGCATTGGCGAAATTTGTTCCTCTCACCCGTACTCAGTAACATTCTTTTACCGGTTCCGGTCTAAAGTTATGAGAAACAGAGAAAGAAACATCCGGAGTAATGTGCATGGTCGATCTTGATCGTATCACTATAGAACAAGCGGCCAGGGGCGACGAAAAAGCCTTCCGGAAGGTTTATGATCACTATTCGACCTTTGTGTGGCGGGTGGTATTCAGATCGGTAGGAAGCGATCGGGAGATGGTCGAAGAAATTGTGCAGGAGACGTTTGTGAAAATCCATCAATCGCTGAAAAAATTCGCCGCAGACTCTTCCCTCGGCACGTGGATATTTCGCATCGCCTTCAACACCTCGAAGAGCTTCTGGGCGAAGAAGGCGCGTGAGCGGGATCGCACGGTTCCGCTCATCATCGACCGGGCCGATCCGGTTTCGGCGTTCGATGCATTTGAGGCGGGGGATGCGGCTGAAAAGGTGCTGGCCGAACTGCCGGTGGAGGACCGGTTCCTCCTCGTCAGCCGGGAAGTGGAGGGGTTGAGTTTCGACGAGATTGCGGAGATTACCGGCAAATCATCCGCTGCATTGCGGACAAGAATGTCGCGAATAAAGCATAAGATCGGTATAATTCTTGAAAATAAACCGCAGCTTAAGGAGGCGGTGGCATGAACGAAAAAGAGTTTTATGAGGAGTTGGGCCGCATCGCGGGACCGCCTCCCTATCTATACGGAAAAATTCACGGCCGAATCCGGCGACGAAGTGCGATTATCAGGTCTGTTTTCGCGCTTGCAGCAACGCTGGTTCTAGTTGTGGGCGGCTCGGGGGTACTTTACTTGCATCACGAAAGGATGCAAACGATTGCTCCGGAGGTTTCCGAAGAGATGCAGTCTATCCATGGATACCTGGCGGGCGAGGATATTGAACAGGCATCCCTGTCCTATGCCCTTGAGGATGGTGGAGGAAAGTAGTCGGTTCGTAAAGGGATACTTTCGATGCCCGAGCCGGAAGGATGGGGGAAAGCAGTACCCGGCAGCACTTAAAACGATCTGTGGTAAAGGTGGAGGATGTATGAAAAATAAGCTCGTAATTCTCGCATTGACAAGCTTCTCGCTGACGATCTCGCCCCTTTTAGCCTGGGCCGGGAATGACGATTCGGCCCAGTATCTTCCGATGAAGAAAAAAATGGCCGAATTGAACCTGACCGCCGACCAGCAGGGAAAGCTCCTGACCCTGCATAAAGAGAAAAATGCCGAGGCTAAACCGCTGTTCGACCAGATGAAGGCAATCCGTGACAAGGTGAAGGCGGAGCTTTTGAAATCCGAACCCTCGAAACAGGCGCTGGACAATTTCGCCTCCCAGCTCGGCGACCTTCACCGGCAACTGGTCCGGAATATGAATGAACATCTTCTGAAGGTAAAGGCGATCCTGACCCCCGATCAATTCTCGAAACTGGTAAATTTCGATTGGATGGGATCAGGACCCGGAATGCACCCCGGAATGCACCATGGAATGGGCGGTCACGGGTCGGATAAGGACAGCGAATAGCGCCACGATCATTCAAGGGGCAAAGTATCATTTGCCCCTCTACTCCTTTTTATGCATCATGCAGACTATTGCCCTCGCCTGAGCGTAATCCTATCAATCTTACCTTTATTTAAGAATCAGCAAAATTTATTTTTTTGCGGGTGAAATTGCGAAGATGATTTGAAATTCACCCGGAACTCGCATTATATTCAAGGGAAATCGGGTATTCCCATCCCAACAAATCATTCCTGTTGATCCACCGGTGAAAGGAGTAGTTGTATGAAACGACTTATTGTTCTCGCTATTCTCGTGTGCGGAGTTTTTTCCGCCAATACCTTTGCCCAGAAAAACCTTAAATGGCTTGGCTCGGACGGCTGGATAATCGGGAGCAGCTATGAACAGCTGTTCAATAACTACAATCTTACCGTCATCACCGGGACCGTGTTCGATGAAGATACGCTAACGCCGATGACCAATATGGGACGCGGCATAAGGATCATCGTCAAAGACCAGAATGGGCAGCTGTTTCCAGTGCATCTCGGTCCCTACTGGTACATAATTCATCAGGACATGAACCTTTCAATAGGCGATGAGGTCGAAGTTCATGGGGCAAGGTTTTCACTGAATGGAAAAGACACCTACGCAGCCTACTTTATACTGATGGCCGCCAAAAATCGGGAACTGTTGCTCCGGGATCAGGACGGATTCCCTCTGTGGGAAGGGTGGCGGACGGGATCGGTGAGGAGTTGTGAGTAAGCTTAGCGAATAACCTGCAAAGTCAACTTCTGGGCGTTCCGGACGGCACCCTTAGGGTGCCGTCCGGAACGCCTCCAACTTATTCCACCTGCACCCCACCCTTCCGCCGCCCTGAAATCTTGTACCGGAGAATGAGCGACTTCCGCTGCAGGTTATAATTCTTTTGCCTCTCGGCAGGAAGATCCGTGACCTTTCCCGGCACAAACCCGAGTTGCGAAAACCAATCCGAGGTCTGCGTCGTAAGAACGAACAGGGCCCGAAGCTTTTTTACAGCGGCCTCCTCAATGAAATACGATACCATCCGGCGCCCGATGCCAAGGTTCGTATAGGTCTCGTCGACCACAATTCCGGCGATTTCACCCTGCCGGTCCGGAAACACATGGAGGGCTGCACAGGCATGGACCGTGCCGTCTACCTCATACACCGCATAATCGGCAAGCCGTTCTTCGAGATCCTCTTCCGACCGCGGGACAAGCGCCCCTTCTTCGATTGCCGGCCGCATTACCCGCAGCACTTCCGGGATGTCCGCTATCGTCATCGGGCGGATGTTGTCGTGCCGGTCGGCGTAGATCATCGTACCGAACCCGCGATTTGAGAAGATCTCCTTGAGGATCATGCCTTCTACCCGCCCATCGACAACATGCACACGCTGCACACCGCTCGTGCAGGCGCGCCAGGCATGGCCGACCAGGTCAAGCTGTTCATCGTATTTCTTACCGGCATTCAGGTCTAAAAATGCGCCGGCCTGGGCGGTTTTGAGCTGCGAGACGACCCCATCGCTTGTCAGGTAAACGTCGTCGGGAATTTTATAATTCCCCGCCATGATGCCGAGCCGGTCCACAATGAAAAAGAGCTTCGGCGCATTCATTTCAACGCTCACGGCAAAGGCGATCTCGTTGGAAGAACAGTTGTAGGGTTTCCCGGTGGCGCTCCACCCGATGGTGGGAATGATGGGAATAAGTCCGTCAAGCACCACCTTGCGCAGGATATCGACCTGCACTTTTTCCACCAGCCCGGTGCTCTGGAAATCGATGCCGCCCCGCACCCCGATCCCCTTCGCGCGCACCCAGTTACCGATCACCCCATGCGCTCCGCTCTCAGCCAGCATGGTGATGATCTTATTCGAAACATCGAAGGCCGCCATCTTGATAAGGGGGATGGCCTCGGGCGGGGAGATCCGCACGCCGTCCACGGTGGTGCACTTGATATGGTAGGTGTCGAGCACCTGGTCGATCCGAACCCGGGCGCCCGGTACGAGAATAACGTTGATGCCCATCCGGTGCAGCAGCACGACATCCCGGATGAGGAGCGGAAATAAAGGATGCTCGATGAGCGTGCTCTCGATCTTGATGACAAAGAGGCAACCCTTGAACTGGGTGATGTAGCCGAAGGCCTGCCGGATTATCTCAACCTGCTCCTTAAGTATTAATTTATCCATTATTATTCAATCCTCGGATCGGAATGGTAATTTGATCTTTTTTTAGGATCTCCAATGACCGGAAATAAAATAAATTCCGCATGAAAAAAAAGTTGTTACTGCTTAGGTGGGGAAACCAAGCTTAATCAAAAGCCTATGAGGGGAGAACCTCGCTTCGCGGGTTCTCCCTGGTCTGAAGCCCCCAAAGCGGGTCTTCAGACGCACCCTCTCCTGCGGAGGTGGAAGGCGATGTTTGCCTCCGGCAAACGCTCTTCCACCCCCGCAACGCTCCCATTTGGTAGAAAAAAACACTTGAAAGTCAAGAATGGCAGAATCGGCAAATCAATATCGTATAGTTTTTTGTGGGCTTGCAATTGAATTTTGATTTTTTTTCGCAGAGGCTTGTGGGTCCCCGCCGCAGAGGGCCTATTATGAAGCACTCCCACCTCGTGCGGGTGACCCGGCTCAGCCATCCAAAAGCATTTGAATTTTCTTCAGCATTTGGATTCCGGCTCGGCTTTGCCGAGAGCCCGGCGGAGGCGCGCCGGTGGGGTGCCCTTCAGGGCACCCCACCGGTACGCCCAGAAGTTGACTTTGCTTTTGAATTTGTATTTGTATTCCGGCTCGGCCATCCAAATGGTTTTGATTTTTCTATCAGGAAAGTCTATCCGAAACTCTCTTCCCAACTATTACCGGCCTGAGCGTCTCCCCCACCGAAGTCAGCGACGTATAGGAATGGATCGAATAATACTGGTACCACCCGCAATTACGGTCGCATCTTTTCATAATCCGGCGCGCCTCCCCCGCCTCAGCGGTTTTCAGCCACTCTGAAAGCCGGACAGCTCTCAGGTCCGGGCCCTTGCGGTTAAGAATATGGCAGGGGTAGTAGAGACGGCCGTCCGGGGCGATAATCACGGTTGCCGATGAGCAGCGCCCCTTGTGCCATGCATCGAAGTAGCCCATGGGTGTGTGGATCGTGTCGGGGTAGCGGATGCGAAGCTCGCGAAGTTTCCGTTCGAGCTCACGCATATCAGGAACCACGTCGCGCGTACCATCCATATGGGCTGCCGGAATCACCACGATATTGGCGCCGTATTCATGACATCGTGCGACCTTCGCATCGAGCTTTTCCACGCTGTCTGCCGTTACTACCGTCTGCACCGAAACCTGGAGCGGCAGTTTCACGAGCCGGGGAAGCGCGTCGAACAGTTCAAGATTATCGTGCCCCTCGTCGATAGAGACATGCAGGAAATCGATGAACCGCGCGTACTCGGCAAGCGGATAGTCGAGTAAATTCCGCACACTCGTGGTAAAGAGCAGGTAGAAGGAACATTCGCGACGGGCATATTCGAGCAGCTCGCCGATGTCCTTGCGCAGCAGCGGTTCTCCGCCCTCGAAGCTCGTCATGAGTACCGAGGACCGGGACAGATTGCGCAGGATTGCCTTGATGTCCTCGGTCGGCAGGTCGGGGGCCGGCTCATTTTTCACATTGCAGAACGGGCAACCGAAGTGGCAGCGTGAGGTTACCTTGAATGAGGCATAAAAGGGATTTATCGCTTCACGCCTCCAGGCGTTTTCAATGACGCCTTTCACCGTGGGGAGGTAGGCCGGGATAGGAAGTATTCGCATGATTAAGAAAATACCTTAAACTCTTCAACCCACCAACACAAAGGTATTTTAATAATCACTTAAAGCTAAAACCCATTCCAAAAAGCCGGAGATTAAAAAATGCCACTGTCCGCAGGAATCATCGGGCTCCCCAATGTCGGCAAATCCACGCTCTTCAATGCGCTCTGCTCGGGCCATGCCGCCATGGAAAACTACCCGTTCTGCACCATCGATCCGAATCGCGGCATGACGGCAGTGCCGGATGATCGCCTCAGAAGAATTGCGGCGGTAATCACCACGGCGAAGATCGTGCCGGCGTTCCTCGAACTCATCGACATTGCGGGCCTTGTCAGAGGAGCCTCGCACGGGGAAGGGCTCGGCAACCAGTTCCTCGGACACATCAAGGATGTCGATGCGGTTGTCCATGTCGTGCGCTGCTTCGAGGACCCCGACGTTGTCCATGTGGATGGCTCCGTCGACCCGCTCCGCGATGCAGCCACGGTCGAAACCGAGATACTGCTCAAGGATCTTGACACCGCCACAGCCGGCGTCGACCGGATGGCAAAGGCCGCCAAATCGGGCGACAAGGAGCTGAAAGCCAGGCTGGAGCTTTACGAAAGAGTGCGCGACGGCCTGGAAAGGGGAATCCCTGCGCGGGAATCGGCCGGCGGCGAGGCCTTGCTCCGCGAGATCGCCGACATGCACCTGATCTCGGCCAGGCCGTTGCTCTATGTGGGTAACGTAGCCGAGGCGGACCTCGTACCGGCTTCGGAGTCGCCGCATGTCAAATTGTTGCGGGATTTTTCCTCTGAACGCGGTATACCCTTTGTCCCGATCTGCGCCCGGATTGAGGCGGAACTCAATGATCTATCCCAGGATGAGCGCGGTGAATTTCTCGCTTCGCTCGGTCTCTCGGAGAGCGGGCTTGCAAGACTGAGTCGTGAAATATATGCCTTACTCGGGCTGGAAAGTTTCTTCACCTGGAATGAAAAGGAGCTTCATGCCTGGACTCTGACACGCGGGTCCACCGCCCCGCAGGCGGCCGGCACCATACACTCCGATTTTGAAAAGGGGTTTGTCCGGGCCGATGTGTATTCGGTCGGGGATCTCGAAGAGTTCCGCACCGAAGCGGCACTGCGGGCGGCGGGGAAGATCCGCTCCGAAGGGCGCGATTATGTTGTAAAAGATGGCGAGATTCTGTTCTTTAAGTTTACGCCCTGATCACCGAACATACAAAAAGGGGGCGATTGACCTCAATCGCCCCCTTAATTTCATAAATGGCCTGCCGACGGGCAGGAATTTCTTCCGCTGCCGCTACCGGGTAACGGTTATTGCCATGCTTCGCGATAACTCTCCCGCCTTGAATTGCAGCAGATATCTGCCTGAAGCGAGCGTGGACTGCGCCAGCGACAGATGATAGCTGCCCGCAGATTGCATGAATCCGTAGCTGGCCGCCTTTCGGCCGAGAATATCGAAGAGGGCTATTTCCACCTTTGCCGGCTCCTTCAAGCTGTAGAATACCGCATTGCGGCTGAAAGAGACAGCCTGCCGGACCTCGCTGTTATTTGACGGGAGAACATGGACCGCGGCGGAGATACCGAACGATCGCACCGTCGACCAGGCACTTGTTCCACCCGCATTGGAGGCATCAACCCTCCAATAGTAGGTCGTACTGCTGCCGGTGAATGCGGCGGAAACCGCCGCTCCGCTCTCGCTGTAAACCGTTGTTGTAAAGGTCGAAATGGTTGATACCTGTACCGTGTAGGTAGTCGCCCCGGTAACCGATCCCCACGACAGGGTAACCGTGGTATTTGCAGCATACGTAGCACCGTTGCTCGGTGAGCTCAGGGCCGGGGCTGCGGGGGCAGCCGGCACGGTGGTAAAGCTCCAGACGCTTGACCAGGTTCCGGCACCGCCGGCAGTGGTCGCATTGACGTGCCAGTAGTAGGTCGTGCTGACCGTTAACCCGGTAACGGCCCTCGATGTTGCGCTGATCCCGGCCTGGCTGGAGACCGTCGAGGCAAAGGTCGACACCGTTGATACCTGCAAGGTATAGGAGAGTGCACCGGTGGCCGATCCCCAGCTCATGGTCAGCGAGGTCGGTTCATTGGTTGCGGCATTCGCCGGTGAGGAGAGTGCTACTATTGCGCTCGGTGCAAGCGTCGTAAAGCTCCAGACGGTTGACCAGGAGCTCGTCCCGGCCGCGTTGGTCGCATTGGCGCGCCAGTAGTACACGGTGCTGTTGGTAAGCCCGCTGGCAGTCACTGCCGCGGCGGTCAAACCGGTCTGGCTGACGAGGGTGTTGACGAAGGTTGAAACGGTCGATACCTGGCAGCCGTAGGTGGCGGCACCGGTAACCGTTGTCCAGCTCAGGGCAGGGGCCAACGCCTGGCCCGTTGCGCCGTTAGTCGGAGAGGCAAGCACGGGGGACCCCGGAGCGGCGAGCGTTGCAAAGCTCCACACGCTCGACCATGCGCTCGTGCCTGCAGCATTGGTTGCCCTTGCATGCCAGTAGAAGGTAACGCCGCCCGACAGGCCGCTGACCGCAGCGGAAGTCGCCGCAAGAGCAGTCTGCCCGGCCACCGTTGACGCAAAGGTCGATACCGTCGAGACCTGGACCGCGTAGGTCGCAGCGCCCGAAGAGGAAGTCCAGCTCACCGTCAACGCCGCAGCCTGGTTGGTTGCGCCGTTTGCGGGCGAGGAAAGTGTCGGGGCGACCGGCGTGGCCAGGGTAGCAAAACTCCAGACACTCGACCAGACGCTTGTGCCGACCGTATTGGTTGCATTTGACCGCCAGTAATAGGTAGTTCCATACGCCAGCCCGGTTATGGCAGCGGAGGTGGCTAGAATTCCCGTCTGGTTCACAACCGTTGAGGCAAAGGTTGAAACCGTCGAAACCTGTGCCGCATAGGTTGCCGCACCGGTAGAAGCGGTCCAGCTTACGGTGAGCGTGGTCGCCTCATTCGCGGTACCGCTGGCAGGTGCGGCAAGCGCCGGCGCTGCCGGCACGCCAAGCGTCGCAAAATGCCAGACGTTCGACCAGGCACCGGTTCCCGCGGTATTAGCCGCATCGGCCCGCCAGTAGTAGGTGGTGCCGGCGGCAAGTCCGGCAACCGCGGCAGATAATCCGGTGAGGCCCGTTTGACTCGAAACCGTCGATGCGAAGGTCGATATGGTTGAAACCTGCGCGGCGTAGGTCGCAGCACCGCTGACGGCTGTCCAGCTCAGGGTGAGCGAAGTTGCCAGCCCGGTTGCGCCACTTGTCGGGGTCGACAGGGCCGGAGCTGCAGGCACCGCTAACGCGGTCGTGAAGCTCCAGATGGTCGACCAGGCACTGGTGCCGGAGGAGTTGGTTGCGTTTGCCCTCCAGTAATAGGTACCTGAATTCCCGAGCCCGGTTACTGCCCTCGTTGTCCCGGCAATGCCTGACTGTCCTGAAACGGTTGAGGCGAAGGTCGAGACGGTAGAAACCTGCATCGCATAGGAGGAAGCGCCGCTTGACGCCGTCCAGCTGAACGTGAGCGCGGTAGCCTGGTTCGTTGCACCGTTGGCCGGCGAAGCAAGCACCGGCGCCGCGGGAGTTGACAGCGCGGAGATGGATGACGGCATTGAAATTGCATTTTGCACATAGAGCGAATCCGCGGTCGGTGTCACGCCGACTGAGGTAGCGGTTCCCGGGGTGTAATAGGCTACCGTTGCAGCTGATTCGGTGTTGGTCAGGGAGTCCCAGACCCGGAACCGCATCGGTTCATTCCCACCCATCCCGTCAACTGCGGTAACCTCACTGTTTTGCCCCCAGACGGTAATTCCGGAGTTCCCGACGCTGTCCCACCTGGCCCACCCGTAGCATTTACCGTTTGTATCGAATACGGCTATTTCGTCGCCCTTGCCCATGGGCACGCCGTTGATAGCAGGGTGAATCAGGGTGTCGATGAGGACCGTCATGTTATTCCCGGTGCTGCTGTCGGCAAGGACGAAATGCGATGCGGAAGCACTTCCTGCCAGAGCTGCCGACAGGAAGGTGAATATCATTGACCATCGTTTGAAATGTAATGCGGACACATGGGCCTCCTTTTCTTTAATCATAGTAGTTTTCTCCCCTGATTGGCGCACCGCCAGGGCTGCACCTATTTAATTTCAATAAGTCTCATTTGCTTTTCAATGCCATCCGTCTTCATCCTGATAAGGTAGACGCTTGAACTCAGGTCCCTGCCGGCCGACGATCCGCCGATCCAGGAAGCAGAATAACTGCCCGGAGCATACCGACCTGAGACTATCTTCTGCACGAGACAACCACGCAGGTCATACACGCCGATATCAACCTGCCGTCCGGCTGAGCCGCCGAGAGCAGGGATATCAAAATCGATATGCACGCTTCCCCGGAACGGGTTCGGGTAAACTCGCGGCAGGTTGAATGAAGATTGTGCCTGCTGCGCCGGAACGGCGAGCGCGGCGGTAATAATCTTATTAACGCCATACGTCGGATCGCTTCCGCCTGAAATTTCAAGCGGGGACTCCTTCAGGCCGTCCCACAACCGGAAGCTGATCTTTTCCGACGGTTCGCACCCATCCTTGGCTTTGGTCATCGGATCTTTTCCCCAGATCGCAAAGGCAGTCATGCCGCCTGTCACAGTTCCGGCCCCGACGAGATTCCCCTGCGCATCAAAGGCGCCGACTTCGCATTTGTCAGACGCCATACCCCCACCGAATGCGATGCTCCGGGCAAGGAACGAGGCGTTGTTCCCGGTTATGCGGTGTTTCGGGTAGTGCCGGGTAGCCGCCAGGCTGACGAGCGACTTCCCGTTGCCGGCCAGCCGCTTTGCAACCCCGGTGGGATAGGTGAGCGTGGCCGCCGCGCTCGTCACAACCAGGTATCCCTGGCCGACCACCATGGTGTCGATCGAGTTGAGTCCGGTACCCGGCCAGTATAATTCGCCCGCATTGTTCTTGGCCAGAATGATCTGTGAACTGATTCCGGCAAGCGCAGAATCAATGGGCATCGTGGCCTGCGGCAGATAGGCGATAATGCTCCAGCTCAAGGTTTGCAGCGGAATTGATGTTGCCGCAAGGTTGACCGGTGTTCCCGTCACCCGGATGGTATTGACCGAATCGATGTAGATCTGATATCCGGATCCGGTCTTTAACGTGCCGATGTTGTCGATACCGAGCGACGGCGTGTACAGGTTGCCCTGTCCGTCCTTCACCAGAACGAAGCCCTTGAAGCCGCCGAAAATCCCACCGGTTGTCGAATCGGTCGGATGGATGTTAAGGGAGTTCATATTCCATCCGATGGCCAGCGGAATGACAAGATTCACCCCCGTCGAAAAACTCCAGACGCCTGACCAGGCGCTTGTCCCCCCGGAGTTGGCAGCATTCGCTTTCCAGTAGTAAGTGAGGTTAACCGACAGCCCGGACATGCTGAACGAATTTACCGTCAAGCCGCTCTGGCCGGCAATGGTAGTGGCAAATGTCGATACCGTTGCAACCTGCAAGGAATAGGTTGTCGCGCCGCTTACCGTATTCCAATCGAGCGTTACCGATGTCGACTGGCCGCCCGCGCCGTTTGTCGGCGTTGCAAGCGTGGGTGCAACCGGCGCCCCTGCCTGGGTCGGAAAGCTCCAGACACTCGACCAGACCCCGGTGCCGCCGGCATCGGCGGCATCGGCCCGCCAGTAGTAAGTAGCGCTGCCGCCAAGCCCGCTTATCGCAGCGGATTCCGCCGCCAATGCGGTTTGATTCGAAACCGTGGAGGCAAAGCTCGATACCAGCGATACCTGCACACCGTACGTAGTCGCATTTGTCACTGAACCCCATGTCAGGGTAAGCGAGGTCGGCTGATTCGTCGATCCGCTTGCCGGCGAAGCAAGCGCCGGGGCGGACGGAGGAGCAACAACCGTCGTGAAACTCCAGACACCGGACCATGAGCTCGTTCCCCCCGCATTGGCCGCATTCACTTCCCAGAAATAGGCGGTACTGTTCGCGAGGCCGCTTACCGCAGCGGAAACACCGGTCATGCCCGCCTGGCTCGAAACCGTGGTGGCAAAAGTCGAGGTTGTTGAAACCAGAGCGCTGTAAGAAGTTGCACCCGTTGCCGCAGACCAGGACAGGGTAACCGAAGTAGCCTGGCCCGCCGTTCCGTTGGCCGGTGAGGCAAGCGCCGGTACGCCCGGCGCAGCAACTATGGTCGTGAACTTCCAAACGCTCGACCAGGCGCCGGTTCCGCCCCCATCCGTCGCATTTACACGCCAGTAATAGGCTATGCCGTTTGCAAGACCGCCGACCGGCGCGGAAACCGCCGCAAGCGAGGCCTGGTCCGAAATTGTCGTGGCAAAGGTGGAAACCGTTGCAACCTGCGCTTCATAGGTCACCGCGTTCGCTACCGATCCCCACGTGAGGGTGAGAGAAAGCGGCTGGCTTATCGCTCCGTTTGAAGGCGTCGCAAGCGTGGGTGCAATCGGCGCCCCTGCCTGGGTCGTAAAGCTCCAGACGCTCGACCAGACACCGGTGCCGCCGGCATCGGTCGCATTGGCCCGCCAGTAGTAGGTAGTGCTGCCGCCAAGCCCGCTTATCGCAGCGGATTCCGCTGCCAATGCCGTTTGACTCGAAACCGTGGAGGCAAAGGTCGACACCAGGGATACCTGGACACCGTAGGTTGCCGCATTGGTCACTGAACCCCATGTCAGGGTAAGGGAGGCCGGCTGATTCGTCGCGCCGCTCGCGGGAGCAGAAAGTATTGGAGCGGAAGGTATGGCGATCACCGTCGTGAAATTCCAGATGCTCGACCAGATACCGGTACCGGCAGTATTGGTCGCGCTAACTTCCCAGTAGTATGTGGCGCTGTTGGCGAGTCCGCTCACCGATGCGGATGCTCCGGCTATCCCGGTCTGGCTCGAAACGGTGGATGCAAAGGTCGAGACCGTTGATACCAGCGCATTATACGATGTTCCACCGGTCACCGCTGTCCAGCTCAAGGTAAGCGTCGTCGCCTGACCGCTTGCGCCATTTGAGGGCGATGCAAGAGCGGGCACACCCGGAATTGCAACGACTGTCGCGAAATTCCAGCACTCGACCACACACCGGCGCCGCCGGCATCGGATGCATTTGCGCGCCAGTAATAGGTCGTGCCGTTTGAAAGACCGCTGAGCGCGACCGATGTTGCGGTCAGACCGCTCTGATTCGAAGTCATCGTGGCAAATGTAGAAATCGTTGAAACCTGTACGGCATAGGTTGCCGCATTCGCGACCGTGCCCCAGGTTAAGGTGGGCGCTATCGGCTGACTGGTCGATCCGCTCGTGGGTGACGCTAACGCCGGAGCGGCCGGCGCTGCAATTATCGTGGTGAAACTCCAGGCACTCGACCAGGCGCTCGTTCCGCCGCCATTGGCCGCATTCACTTCCCAGAAATACGTAGTACTGTTCGCAAGGCCGCCGACCGCCGCTGAAACACCCGTAATTCCCACCTGGCTCGAAACCGTCGTGGCAAAGGTCGAACTTATTGAAACCAGAACGTTGTACGACGTTGCACCCGCAGATGCAGTCCAGGACATAGTTAGAGAAGTAGCCAAACCACCTGCGCCGTTTGTCGGGGAGGATAGAGCCGGTGCTCCCGGCGGCGCAGCGGTTGTGGTGAAATTCCAGACGCTCGACCAGGCACTCGTCCCGCCGATATTCGCAGCATTCGCATGCCAGTAATATTTAACCCCGCTTGAAAGGCCGCTCACGGCAACTGAAATTGCGGTCAGCCCGGCCTGGCTTGAAACCGTGGAGGCAAAGGTCGATACCGTCGAGACCTGCATGCCGTAGGATGTTGCATTCGCTACCGAGCCCCATGCCAGGGTCGGCGAAACTGCCTGATTCGTTGATCCGCTCGACGGCGAAGCAAGCACCGGTGCGGCAGGTGCCGCTTCAACCGTTACGAAGCTCCAGGTGCCGGACCAGGCGCTTGTTCCGATTGCGTTGGTTGCGCTGGCCCGCCAGTAGTAGGTTTTATTATTGCCCAATCCGGTAAGGGAATTTGAGGTGCCGGTAATGCCGGTCTTGCTTGAAACCGTGGACGCAAACGACGATACCGTCGAAATTTGAAATGCGTAGGAGGCCGCTCCGGCCGATGATGCCCAGCTGAACGTGAGGGCGGTGGCCTGGTTTGCGGCACCGTTGGTCGGTGTCGCGAGCGATGGCGCCGCCGGGATCGCCAGTCCGATAATACTCTTGGGCACAGAATAGGCTATAGGGCTTCCCGCGACAAACGTCGATTCCGTAGACGGTGTCATGGCAGGCGGAAACGGGACCGGCCCGGTCGTTGGGTAGTAGGTTACCGTAGCGGGCATTTCGCCAAGCGTGGTATCCCATACCCTGAAATACATTTTTTCTCCGGAGGTCATTCCCGGCTTCGTAGAGCCGGTACTCTGGTAGCCGGCAACGGCAATGGTGGAGTCCGGCCCGGCAGGCCAGTAGCCCACCCCCCAGCAGTTACCGAGGGAATCGAATACGCCGATCTCGTCGGGAACGATATTGCTATTTGAAATTGGCGTCCCGTTGAGAGTCGGGTGTGCGGCAGTATCGAGGAAGATGGTGAGAGTTGCCCCGGTCTGGCTGTCCAGGGGATTGAAATGCCTTGCAAAGGCATTCCCAACCAGAGCCGAAAGGATAAGGATGACCGGTGACCATCGCTTAAAGCATAATGCGGACATGTTAACCCCACTTTCTTTTTTCATTATTGATTCTCCCTGT
>CAWDOZ010000076.1:0-14725 GCA_963803935.1 uncultured Fibrobacterota bacterium
TAATAATTGAAATTTATTAACTTTTTTGGGGCCACCCACTCAACTATGCGATGCGGCACTTTTTTAAGCATATTGAATTTTCTCAAGATATATGAGGAGCTATTTTCAATCAAAACATTTTCTTGCTGTTTTGAATATATTCAAACTAATAGCCTATTGAGATTATGGATGTTCCTGATTCACGTGCGGTTGATAAACTGCCGAATCTTCATCGCCAGCTGACACACAAGTGCAAGAGGCCGTGTCAAACACTCTGTTATCGTGGAAATGTGTCATAGATTTAGTGCATTTAGTTGAAATAAACAAAGTGTCCCTTACTATTGAATCAGGCATATTTTGCACTTTCAATGTGTAACAAAATACTTTTGAGTAATAATAGTTTTTGCATAGGCTGCAAAAATGTGCTACACATGGTTCACCATCGCATGGTTGACCCTTACAATGATATTTAGGATTATCTTCATTTAAAACTCTCTTAACAATTGCAGCACAGGCATAATCATCCGATAATTTTGGTGAAATAGGCTTCGGAACCACATGCTTAGCTTCATAAACGGCACTATCAACTAACTCTCCATTTGACGTTTGATGTTGCGTATACACCGACATCTTTTTATTTGATTTTATTTCTTTTGGTTTTGTAATGAAACTCCAGACACCTGACCACGCGCTCGTTCCGCCTAAATTTGCCGCGCTAACCTCCCAATAATACCGTTCGTTTCGTTCAAGACCGCTAACAATTGCTGAGGAACCCAATAAATCTGTTCGGCTATATACTGTTGATGCAAAATCCGATTCTATTGATACAATAATACTATATGATGCAGCACTTGAGGCTAATTCCCAGTTCATGGTTAGCGCCGTAGGTTGGTTAACCGAACCATTTGTAGGAGATGCAAGCACAGGCACGCCGGGCGTGCTGTATGGGGGATTAATTAATATAATTACATTTTTCTCCCCATTGATTCTAAATGAATCAGATATTTGTGAGGCTATTTCCTTTGGTTTATGGTGAATCGTATAATAATCGCCTTCAAATAAGAATTGTTTTATTCCGTCATTAACTTCAGAAGAATAAACGAAAAGATAACGCGCACTATTATTAAATTTTAACTTATTTAGAATTGCATTCATTCCTGAATCAACAATCTGGGTAATATTCGATTCCTCCATTGAATTTAAGAAGCTTATTATAGAATTACGCAGTCCTCTTTTATACCCCTTAACAATAACATTGTAGTCCGTCGACCCTGGAATGCTGGAGTATCGTGAATCCACAACATTTTGGACGAAAAGAGGAAATGAATCATTTTTCCCAATATTATATAAATACGACCCCCGATTTGGAATATGGCACAATTCTTGCGATTTCACACTAAATGTGTCAAGGCATAGCGTTGTCATGAGTTCAAGCAAATTATCTGTATCTGCCTCGAAATCGCGGCACCAAATGATCTTTAATTGATATGAAGAATAATCCGTTTTCTTAAAATTGCAGCATAAGGCAATAAATAATAAACCAATAAATATAAATGCAATTTTGACCCTATGCATGTTTCCCATAAAAGCCTCCAAAAATATTTTAATGTATAAAGGATTTCTATAGCATTAATTGTTGATCGGCACTAAATCTGGCCCCCCATTTGCTGTCCCTGAATATGAAGACAAATGAAGCCAATATATTCGCTGAGAAACACATCAGCAATTCTTGCTACACAAAGTTCATATGCTTCAGAGTCTTCTAGTAAACCGTATATGTTAAATTCCAATTGATGATTGTTTTGAGCATCAATTCCTATTGAAAGCTTATGGCGAAAAAATGGGGGGCTCAAAAGTTTCTGAGCCTCAACTTCAATGATTTTTTGATTGCTGAAATATTGCCTCAATCTTTCAATGATAATAGCGCCGGTAACTGGATTATTTGGATTATTATTCATGTTGTAAGAAGTAATTATAGCATCAATTCGTGCCCCCGTATATATATAGATTTGGGAAGCTATTGGCACTTGCCCGCCTCCCCTATTCAGTTTTCCAATAAATATTACATGTGTCATATATTTTTTGCTGAAAAATATGTGGATAGCGGCTGTCGCGGCGTAAATTAATATTATCCCGACATCAATAACCGTAAAATTGTGATTATATTCCCATGTTCCGAAATAATACCATACTTTAAGTGCTCCGACTCCTAAAATAATGCAAGAAGACAAAACGCGTAAAATATGGTAAAATTTTTCTTTTTTATCTACTCGATTTCGCTGAACGGGATCCGCATGCCACATAAGCCTTTGATTGGATCTAAGGCATAAATAAGCAGAACCCGACAAAGAGATAAAAACAAATAGAAGATCGACAGCGATTCCAATTAAAACAGCAACAGCAATAAATAATGATTTATATCCATTATAAAGAATAATGGCTCCAACTATTTCGAATACAATTGCTATCCAGAAAAAAACCTGACTGGTGGCAACTCTAAGGCTTGTAGAAAAAAAGCCTGGGAAAACGAAGCGGCCATATGTTTGTGGGGCTTTTTCTGTTGACAAATAATCGGCTGCGACGACTGGCGCCGGCTTGATTTGTTGCAATTGCTTATAGCAAAAATCAGGCATAATTCCTCATTTCTATCTTAAGGATCGGTAAGGGAAATTAAAAAATAATTTCAAATGTATTAGATAGATAATTCTAATTCATCTATAATGCAGCAACTGCCGAATATGAATTTAGAATGTGTACCATGATCATTTAAAACTTGCATAAACGTCCAATAATATTTAGCATATTTTAATCTCAGGCTTCCCTGAAAAAAATTAAATCATGAAATTTTAAAATATTATCAAGTAAAATAAAAAGCAAGCAATTTATTTTTCGCCTGATATAAGCTGCGTCATTGATGGATTTCGCGATAGTATCGCACGACCACAATCATTCAAGACAAACGCCTCTCTCTCCCCCGGCCTGCTGTTATAAAGCTTCTCGAAGAGTTTTTCAGGGCATGCAAGCCGGTTTTATGCGTATCTGTACGAATTACTGGCCGAATTGTCACATCACCAGTGAGAGCTACCTTGTCGACCTGGCAGCTAAAAAAGTTTGAATGCTTAACCGTTTCTCCGCGTGGCTTCCCCGAATCGCTACCTAAGAATCAGTAGCTTAAAAGCTTTTTCCGGCAATTCGGTCATGTCCCGGTTTTTCACGGAACCCAGACCCCTTATTTCCTTGTCACTTCAATGATTTGCGAGTACGATTGAGCATCCGGCCATGTGCCTAAGACCTCCGCTTCATGAAGTACCGATTTAGGGTTAGCCAAGGCCAATATTTCAAAGTGCATTCCGCTGCTCCCGGCATCGCCTATGTAGACCAGGGTCATCCAATTTCCATCTTTTCGCAGTTCAACGGCCGGCTGAACCCAATATGCCCCCGTTTCTGTTGGATGCACGATAACCCATACCTTCGATTTAGTATCGGAAGCGAATCCTTTCACAATAGCTTGATCAGGTACCGCCGCACCGTCTTCAGGGGAAACAATTCCAATGGCTCCGACTGATTGCGGTACTGGAGCTGGCGGTTGTTCCGGTTGTTTTGGAGTTGCCATAACGATAGAATCAGCAACTTTAAATAGTCGATCTTTAATATATTTAATTTGATATATTAGTTCATTTTCCGTTTTGGCATGGTTTATTTGATTAATCACTTCAGCAGACAGAGCTAATACAGCTGATATAATCATAATTAATAAAATGCGTTTTTTATGCCTTTTTGGGTGAAAGATTTCCAGTGTTACCAGAAACCCCAAGATGCATAACACCATTATAAAAAATGAATTTAAAATGGGGAATATCATTTATTTCCTTATTACCTCGATGACTTGTGATTTCCATTGGCCTTTCGGCCATCCATCCAATTTAATTCCTTCATGCAATGCTGTTTCAGGATTAGCAATGGCCATTATTTCAAAGTGTTTATCGAGATCAATGGTTCCAGGCCGGCCAATATATATCTGGGCATTCCATGTCAGGTCTTCCTTCACTGAGACATTGGGCTGAACCCAATAGTTCCGGTCTCCCATAGGGTGAACGATTACCCAGA
Organism: uncultured Fibrobacterota bacterium; assembly: GCA_963803935.1. Taxonomy (GTDB): domain Bacteria; phylum Fibrobacterota; class Chitinivibrionia; order Chitinivibrionales; family Chitinispirillaceae; genus BOG-1184. Next base: position 4,087 of record CAWDOZ010000076.1, read on the forward strand.
CACTACTGTTTGCATCGTCAATAGTTCCTGCAATAAATGGTCTTTCAGGAACCGTTGATAGGTCCTGAGGTGTGGCGATATGCAATTTTTTTGCAGGAGAATCAAGATCATGCAGCTTTTTTATCTGCCATGCTTTGATCGTCTGCAACTCATGACAAGCTATTGTATCCTTTGCCATTTTTTTCAATATGTCGCCCAATTCGACGAGGACCTGCCGCGCATCGGGATTGGGCTGTGCCTTTCCATTCATAGCAGCTGCAACCAATAGAATCAGGGCGCCACACCATACTCGCTTAATCTTCATGGTGTTTCTCCTTTCTGAATTATCTCATTATTCGTCGAGAAGGCCGGAGGAACCATCTATGATCTCAAATTAAATTACAGTATTATCGTTTAATCTCATAATTGGCAAGGCTCGTCATCAGGCGCTACCAATCCACTAAAACATTTTTCTTTATAAAGAAGTAAGTGCCTGGATTTTGAGGAAAAAACACAGATAGCAGTTAAGAGATGACAAAGCAGGTTTTCCGCTCAATTCCTACCCGAATAATCAGTCGTATAGCTTCCAAAATATTTTTCAGTAAAATAAATTGCAAGAGATTTCTTTATGCTCTTCAATGGCAGGGTAAAATCGAATTCGGCAATGGGTGGAACAAAGGCATGGAAAAATAGGAGATTAAGAACTAAATAGTGCTTAGGAGGAGATACCCACCATAGCGATAGAGTCCTGCGGAAACGGGAAATCAAGAGTTTTTTTTAAAAGCCGGCTAAACTGCCTGCTTTGATCCCGCCTCGCCAGTCCCCTTCGGAAAAAACTCAACAGCGCCAAACAAACCATAACCCGCTTACTGCGCCGGATGCACCGGAAGATCGGATGTGGATATCGCACTGCCGCCGGAAGAAGATCCGCCCTTAAGGCCCAGCGCCGCCCCGACGCCGACGACGACCGCCCCTCCCACCGCATATTTGATCCACCCATTGGTGCTCGATTTTAATACGTAGCTGCCGACTTTCCTGGGATCGGTACTCCATTTGTACGAAAAGAGAATGACATTTGCCTGGTCGTTGACGTGAATATCCGGGATATTATCGAGGAACAGCGTTACCCGGACCTGGTTGTGGTATTCCGGCTTGAGCCCCTTGACATCCTTGTTGACGTCGATCCGGTGCTGCTCAACGGTAAATTTCTGGATGGGCGGCTCTGCAACCGATGGAATGGGAGTTTCAGGGGCCCTCGTATCGTTGAACTCAAAAATGATCTTTTTTTCCTTCTGTCTGACCTCATAAAAGTAGCTGACCGGCTTTTCCTTGAAAATAAAGTACCCGCTGACAACCACCTCATCGGGCTTGTTCCCATTGCCCGGCTCATGAGAAATCTGAATTCCTTCAATGGTGGTATTCCCCGCATCCATATCGAGGGATGGTTCGCCGCTTTTATCCGGAATTGCAACAGGATTTGCCTTAACGATCGGTGCTGGGGCGACCGGTGAAGAGGTGGCCGCGGGGGTCGCAGCCTGAGCAGCCGGAACAATTGCCGGAGCTGCCGGTGCAGAGGCAGCGGCAGAAACACCCGATGTCGGTGCCGCGGTTCCGGCGGAAACCGGGGTTGCCGCGACAGGAACTGCCGGGACCGGCTGGGCGACTTTTGCTGCGCTGTCTGCGCTTTGCTTGCCAACGGCCGATGCCGCAGTCTGGGCACCAACAGAGACTGCCACGGAAAGGAGGAGGGAAAAAACAACGCTTTTCGGTAAAAAGTTGCTGGGATTCATTAAGCCCCTGCCTTCAAAAGTTCATTTGTTCGAATATATCAATAGTATAACCGCTAATTTAAAATAACCCATAGGGCGACCGATGTCAATATCAGCCCCTTCCCACCCGGACCTATCCGACAGCCACGAACCCTATACAATATTCCTTTTCATGGCTGATGGAAACAAGGAGCGATGAGATCTCCTCAGCTTCCACCTGGCGGCGAAGCGGGTCCGAACAAAACTCAATTACCGGCCCCTCGCCCTCTCCGGCAGGTATGATTTGAATACTCTTCCAGGAAGCCAGTCGCTGGCATGACTTCGGCAGGGCTTTGTAGAATGCCTCCTTCGCCGCCCACCGTCCGGCAAAATGAATCGCCGGATCCGCTTTGCCGCTGCAGTATTTCAATTCGGCATCGGTAAATATTTTCCGGAGAAAATGATCTCCGTATCGCCGCATCATGTCGCGAATCCGGCCGATGGCAACAATATCGGTACCTATGCCCCTGATCATGATCTCCCGCCAATCGGCAGTCCCGCTGCCCGCAGGAACCGCCTTGCGCGGCTCCTGAGGCTAAAAATAAATTGAACGTTCTTCACAGCGCCGCTCCAGCTATTTTTTCATAATCATGATCATCCCGATTATTGCCATGCTCCTGACCTATTCCGGCATTCTGGCCATGCTCCTCTATGGGCTGGTAAAAAATGCCCTTGTTCCGCCCGCCGGGAGGCTACCCCCCATGCCCGGTGTTTCAATCGTGATTCCCTTTAAAAATGAAGCGGACAATCTCGAAAAGCTTCTCACCTCGCTTAACGCGCAGCGTTATGAAGGAAATTATGAGGTTATTCTCGTAAATGATTGCTCTACCGATAATTATAAAGATGTAACATCATGCCGTAATTGGAGCTTTCCTCTCAGGATACTCGACTCTTCCTATTCCCCGGACCGTAAGTTATCCAGCAAGCAGCAGGCGCTCGATCTCGGGATCAGGTCAGCTTCGTTTGAATGGGTAGCCCTGACCGATGCCGACATGGTTCTTGCGCCGGGATGGATACACTCCCTCGTTTCGGCCACAGCCGGCGGAGCATCCTTCATATTCGGTCACACCGCTATGGAGCCGCTTCCCGGAAGAGCGATTTTCGGGTGGCTCCAATCCTTCCAGCTCGAATTGCTTTTCGCGGTTGCCTATGCGCTGCATCACGCGGGAATAGCAGGGTCCTGCATGGGTAACAACGTGCTGCTCCTGAGGAAAGCCTATGAGGGGTGCGGCGGATTCGATGCCATCGGTTACACGATGGTGGAGGACCGGGCATTACTCCTTGCAATGAGAAAAAACGGGTACCGGATAGGGTCCACCGAGCCGTTTGTTCCCCAGGCCACCACCATGCCTTGCGCGACCCAGGAAGTGTTTTCAAACCAGCTGCTCCGGTGGGCACGGGGAGGTTTTCGCTGGAACTCCAACCTCGCCTTTTTTGCTGTGGTTCTGGCGTGCCAGAATTTTGCGCTCATCGGTGCGGCAGCCGGGATATGTCCGGCCGGCATTTCGGTCCTTGCAGCCATAAATCTCCTCGCGACCTGGTTGTTCGTTGCCCTGGCTTTTCGATTGACGGGCTCCAGGATGAGCGGACTGCTTTTTCCGGTATTTATGCCCGGTCTGCTCATCGAAACGGTCCTTGTGCCTTTAGGGTTGGTCTTGCGGCGGGAAATTACCTGGAAAGGGAGGCCGATGTAGGCAGCCTATGAAACCGCTTCTCCTGCATTATTATGTTACACTGCGCTGCAATGCCCGATGCTCGTTCTGCACTATCTGGCGCGATGAACCGGGGCCCGATGCGAATCTGAGCGATGTATCGATAAATCTCTCCCATGCTCGAAAATCCGGCTGCCGCTTTGTGGATTTTACCGGTGGCGAGCCTTTACTCAACAAGGATCTCCCGGAATTTTTGCGCCAGGCAAAGAGGTTGGGCTTCATAACCTCGGTTACCACAAATTGCCTGCTCTTTCCGGACAAAGTGATGGAGCTCGCCGGTCTCGTAGATCTGCTGCACTTCAGCCTCGATGCCGATACTCCGGAAGTTCACGACGCCATTCGAGGCAGGCGGTCTTTTAATTTCGTGCTTGAAAGCATCGACCTGGCACTGCAAAACCATCTGGTGCCCGACCTCCTTGTCACCTACACCGATGAAAATATCGGGGCGCTGGAAGGGGTGATCCGGCTCGCACGCGAAAAGAATCTCATGATTATTCTCGATCCGGTTTTTGCTACCGCCGGCCCGGATCAGGTACATTGGCAGACACATGCTCAAGCCATTGAATATTCGAAACGCAAAGGGGTTTATCTCAACCGGGCTCTTATTGCCCTTCGCAAGGCCGGAGGAAACCATACCGCCTCTCCGCTCTGCCGGGCAGTCGATGCTGCTATAGTCATCACCCCCGACAACCGGCTCGCCCTCCCCTGCTTTCATCACCGCCGGGAGTTTGTGGAGCTTCACGGGGATCTAGACCGGGTCCTGGCCTCGCAAATCCGGAGCGATGCCCGCATGATGCAGGGGCGCTACCCGTTCTGCGAAGGGTGTCATATAAACTGCTATTTCGACCCGTCGTTCAGCTACATGCGCAACCGGCTTTTCATTCAGTCAATGGCGGCAAAACTTGGCTATGCGTGGCAGAAGCATGTGGGTTACCGCCGTTCCCTGCCATTATCCTAATACCGCGTATTTTTTGACTATATTCAGTCGCTTGCCGGATAGACCTAAAGTGTCCCATGACCGGATAGTACCCTCTTTTCGCATCTTCGTAATCCTTCCTGCCGTAACCGGCCCGAGACCCGGCACCCGCAGAAGTGTCAGCTTATCTGAAGAATTGATAGGTATAGAGTAGACCTCGGGATGATGGTCGGCCCAGACCTGCTTGGGATCGGCGTTGAGTGAAAAAAATCCATTTGGTTCAAAGATGAAGTCCTGCATCGCAAACTTGTACTTCCTGATCAGGAAATCCGCCTGGTAGATCCGGTGCTCACGGACAAAGGTTGCGTCTTTCCGGACACTTTCCGGCCGGTTCATTTGCGATAGGCCCTCGGGAAGAGCTTCGCCGACCGTTTGATAGGCGGAGAAGTAGACCCGGTGCATTTTCAATCGATCGTAGAGGCCGGTCGTATAGTTGATAATCTCACGGTCGGTCTCGTCCGATGCCCCCACGATAAACTGGGTGGTGGTCTTAATCCCATGGTGCTTCATACCCTTTCCGGTCAGGGTACTGATCAGCTTGAGCGGGCGAATGATGTCCCGTTCGAAATGCTTCGTCCTGGAAAGCCGCTGGAAGTGACGCTCACCCGGCGTTTCGATGTTGATCGAAACGGCACTGGCCAGGCTCAGGGCCTGCTCAACGGCGGCGTCCGAGGCGCCGGGAATAACCTTGAGGTGAAGGTAGCCGCGGAACTGGAATTTCCGGCGAAGTATCGAGGCGGTATCGTTGATGAGCGCCATTGAGCGGTCAGGGGTTCCAACCACGCCGCTCGAAAGGAAGAGCCCGAAAACCTTTCGCTGCCGCCAGTAGTCCATGAAGAGCCGCGCCATGGCTCCAGGATCGATGGTGGTTCTGGAGACATCGGTGGCCGAGCGGTAAGGGCAATAGAGACAATCGTTTACGCAGACGTTTGAAATAAGCGTCTTAAGCATGACCGATTGCCCGCCGTTCGGAAGAGCGACCGGATAGAGCCAGGCGCCGTCATTTCCGCGGGTCCGGTGGTCTCGGTCATCGGTCCCGCAGGCGCAGCTCAGGTCGAAGCGGGAGGCATCGGAAAGGAGCTTGAGTTTGTCGTGAGCATCCATAATATAAGATCAGAGGTTTATTGCCCTGGTGGGGAAACCTCGCTACGCGGGTTTCCCCACCAAAGGCTTTAAGCACCACACTTCCTTATAACTCCCACCAGCTTCCCCGCAATAAACACGCTCCGCGGCGCCGCAATGATGATATCCTCGTAAGCGGGATTCTCCGCGTGCAGGACAATGGCATCGTCGCGCTTAAAGAATCTCTTCAGAGTAGCCTCACCTTCTATAATAGCGACAACGACTTCCCCGTTTGACGCCGAGGGGTGCTGGCGAACAACGGCAATATCGCCATCGAACACTCCCATGTCCTTCATGCTCTGCCCTTTCACCCTAAGGGTGAACAGTCCATCGCCTTTGAACAGGGTACGGTCGAGCGTTACCGTGCCTTCGCAGTTTTCCTCAGCCGTAATCGGAAGCCCGGCAGCGACCCGGCCGATGAGCGGAACTTCGAAGCCGTTATCGGCACCCGCGGGCGAAAAGGGCGCCTTGACATCGATCCCGCGTGCCTTGCCGGTAACGATTTTCAGGTAGCCTTTTTTTTCGATGAGCCGGAGATGCTGGCGGACATTGTTGGCGCTCCGGTAGCCGAGACCTTCGGCAATTTCGCGTACCGTGGGAGGAAAGCCGGTCTCCCTGCGACGATCGATAATGAACGTGTACACCCGATTCTGCTCAGATGTCAAATGCACGGGAAGCATCATGGCTGATCCTTTGCTGAGGAAATTGAGGCATCTCCGGGTGCCGCAACGCCGCGGACCGGCAGAAACCGGAAACCGCAGAATTATTACATGTTCAAATCAATATAATGTTCGCTTGCACAGTATGCAAGTTATTTCTTTAGATCGGGCGAGAAGGGCTGTCGGGGCAGGATTGCCAGGGACTTTCTCAAGGAAGCAAACCAATCCGGGGCCCGGGAGAGAGGGGCCCCGGCAATGAGTGCGGCTATTTCCTCCTGGTTGAAGCCGGCTTTGCGAGCTTTACCGGCTTTGCCTTGCCCTTTTTAATAATCTGGTAGATACTTATGTACGACAGGCCGAACTTCCCGGCGATGGCGGCGGTTTCAACGCCCTTATCGTGCAGAGCAATAATTTTCGCATTCCGTTCCGGGTTTTTTGCGAACCGCGACGGAATACCGTAATGCTGGCGCATCTGGTGAACCGCCTGGCGGGTAATTTTAAATTTCTTGGCAATGGCGCCGTCGGTTCCAAGCTTTTTCTGCAGCTCGATCAACTCCCGTTTAGTAATTCTTGGCATGACAATCCTTTCCTCAATGGTAAGACGGTGATGATCCTGAAAAATGCTTGATTTCAGCGGAAAAGTCAAGACCCTCCCGTTTGCCGTTTGCGGCATACATACTGCGGCTTTCCGTAAGGACATCGGCATCGGTCATCGGCATGCGGAGATGCTTGATTCTGAGTACGGAAAGAATGCTCCCTGAAGTAACCTGCGGGGCTGCAAAGCGGCCTGCCATGCGCACGCCATGCCGGTTCAGTCGCGAGCCGCCATGGCCCGGTTTGCAAGGGCAATAATGAAGTCCTTCCCCTCGTTGCCGTTCTCAAGCTGTTCAAGCCACCCCTCCGGAATCCCGCTCCTGCCGAACCTCGCTCCTGCAATGGCCCCGGCCATTGCGCCGATGGTATCGGTATCCCCGCCCATCCCTACCGCCCACAATAGTGCCTCTGTAAATGCGCCGGGATTGCGCATTACCGCAAATACCGCCGCGCAAACCGCCTCCGGCGCCTGGGCGCCGTTCCCGATGGTCAGGGCGCTCTGGTGAAGCGAACAGCCGCGTTCCAGGCAGGCCCGGAGCGTTTCAAGCTGCAGGGTAAAGGCCCCTTCAAGCTGAAGCGACAAAAGGCGATTGATCCACTCGCCCGGAGGAACATCGTTGAGCGCCAGGAGCACACTTCCGGCCTGCATGATCGCGCCCGAAATCCCGCAGGGATGGGCATGCGTAATGAGGGAGCAGCGCCGCACCTGCTCCATAAGAGGTTCGATTTCGTCGAGTGTAAAGTACAGCGCTATCGGGGCTACACGCATGGCGGCGCCATCGCCGAAGCTGCCAAGACCTCCGTAGAGCGAGCGCGAAGCCGTTTCGATATCGGTTCCATATTTCCACTGTTCCATGACGTCCAGCATCCCGCCTCCATACCCCCTGCTCAGGGAGAACCGGCGCATGAAGCGTTGCATGAGGGACCGCTGGTCGATTCGGCCGTTTTCAATCATTTCTTCGAAAACGGAGATGGTCATCTGGGTATCGTCGGTATAGATTTTCGGGGGGTGACCGGCGACATAGGCGGCATCGAGGGTCGGGATGACTTCAAGCTCCCAACCGTCGAATAAGGCACCCAATGCATCTCCGAGAAACGTGCCGAGCAGCACGCCCTCGACCTTCTCCCGCGAATAGCAAACCGACCTTTTCATCGTTATGCAACGGCTCCTTTCCGGCAAGAATGATTTCCGGTATTTGTAAAATAAAAGCGGCTCGTACGGATGGCAAGCGGGATCACCCGGCAGCGATCCCGAAAATCGAGGCGGGAGTTACCTGAAACGCAAATGGGTCGAGTGATGTATCAATTTTGCAGAGCGGCTGACCGGCCTGCACCGAATCCTCCGCAGAAAGGTCCCGGACATACGGCTTCGCGAGGCGAATACCTTTCCTGTCGAAAAGCATAAGCACTGCAGGAGAAAGCAAATGGCTGCGGTTGATCCGGATGACCATACCCATTTCGCCGCTGAAAAGCCTTACGAAAGAACCAACAGGATAGATGCCGAGGAGCCTGGTAAACTGTTCGACCAGCATTCGGGGAAAACCCTCGTCCACCTGCCGGAAAATAGTAGCCATGGCTTCCTGCGGCAGGTTGGCCCGGTGATAGGGCGTCCTGGTGGTCAGCAGGTCGTACGTATCGGCCAGGGTACAGATAAAAGCCGTCTCATTGATATCAATGCCCGAAAGCCTCCCGGGGAACCCTCCCCCGTTCCAGCGCTCGTGGTGCTGTGAGATAATCGTTCTTGCAATTGCGGGTATCTTCTGGCGGCTTCCATCGATGATGCCGATCCCGGCCGAGGGGTGGGTCCGGTACACGGCAAGTTCCGCCTGGGTGAAGTTACCCCGACGCATCCAGAGGTCCTGCGGCAGCTTCATCATCCCGATATCGTGGAGCATCGCACCGATAGCGATATCGCGCGTTTTTTCCGGCGAATAGCTCAGGGAGTGGGCGAATGCTGCCGAAAGCACCGCAACGTTCACCGAGTGCGACCAGGCATGTTCGCTGAGCGATTTGACCTGGGACAGCCCGAAATAGAGGTCGGGATCGGCGATGACCTCACCAACCAGCTCCTCCGTTGCGGTGAGAATATTTCTGGACAGGAAAATTCTCCCCATTTTTATCGCTTCCATGGCGTCCCGGACCGTGGTCTGGGCATAGCGGATTTTCTCGGTGCCTTCGCGGAGCTCCTGGCGGTATTGCGCATAGGCGATAATGCTTTCGCCGGGCGCCGACTCCTCGGAAGCATCCGGAAGCGGTAACGTCGACCCTGCGTCGCCGAGAGGCGCATCGTCAGGAATGATGACAACGGAAACCGCGCCGCTGCGCTTCAGGGAATCTATCTGCCGCTCGTCACTGATGAGCGTGCTCGCCGAGTAGATAATGGCGTCGGTCTGGTCATAGACGCCGGCAACGAACATCCCTCCGCGAAGCTCTTCGATGGGGATTCGTTTGCCGAGTGGAACCATGGTAACCGCCGAATCGGGAGGAGGTGGACCCTGCATCCGGATAGTGCACGATACCCATTATATAATTAAGGTGCTTTGAAATCAATATAAGGGATTTAGAGTCAATTATTACTATTGAGGCTTTGATTCAGACCGAATCTTTTGGCGGGGAAACTGCTCAATATGCGGCTCCCCCACCAAATTTAATTAATATTGTATTTTCTATAGTTATTTAATTGTACTTTCACACCCCCAAAAAATGATCAAAACTTAAATAGAACAGTACTACCTCTCCCCTTCCGAATCCCTATGGAGGAATAATGGCGGCACCAAGTACCCCGGACCTGATGAGTACCATCGTCAGCCTCGCCAAGCGGCGCGGCTTCATCTTTCAATCGAGCGAAATTTACGGCGGTCTCAACAGCTGCTGGGACTACGGCCCGCTCGGGGTCGAACTCAAGCGCAACGTCAAGGAAGCCTGGTGGCGCGCCATGGTGCACGGCCGCCGCGATATCGTGGGGCTCGACGCCTCGATCCTCATGCACCCCGACGTCTGGAAGGCCTCCGGCCACCTGTCGGGCTTCACCGATCCGCTCGTGGACTGCAAAAGCTGCAAGGAGCGCTTCCGCGCCGATCACCTGTCGGACCTCAAGACCTGCCCCAAATGCGGGGGCGAGCTTACCGCGGTGCGCCGCTTCAACCTCATGTTCAAGACCTTCATGGGCCCGCTCGAAGACGACTCCGCGACCGTGTACATGCGGCCCGAAACCGCGCAGGGCATCTTCGTCAACTTTTTGAACGTGCAGCAGTCGGCCCGCCTGAAGCCTCCCTTCGGCATCGCCCAGGTGGGCAAGAGCTTCCGCAACGAGATCACCCCCGGCAACTTCACCTATCGCACGCGCGAGTTCGAGCAGATGGAGATGGAGTTCTTCGTGCCGGTGGCCGAGGACGAACAGTGGTACGACTACTGGAAGCATGCCCGGCGCGAGTGGTACATGTCGCTCGGGATCAAGCCGGAGAAGCTGCGCATGCGGGAGCATGCAAAGGAGGAGCTCGCCCACTACGCCAAGGCGTGCTGCGACGTGGAGTACGAGTTTCCGTTCGGCTGGAGCGAGCTCGAAGGGATCGCCAACCGCACCGATTTCGACCTCAAGCAGCACTCCGAGCATAGCGGCAAAAGCCTGGCCTACTTCGACGAGGAGACCAAGCAGCACTACTTTCCCTATGTCATCGAGCCGGCCGCCGGCGCCGACCGGGCCACGCTCGCCTTCCTCGTGGACTCCTATGCGGTGGAGGGAGAGGGCAAGGAGAGCAATACGTAATGGAACCAGGCACGACATAACAC
>CAWDOZ010000077.1:0-13586 GCA_963803935.1 uncultured Fibrobacterota bacterium
AACACCCGGAGGGGGTAGCGCCCTCTCAAAAGGTGATTGCGTTCCGTCACACGGCATCCGGCACGGGGCCCCTTGGTTCCCTCGCACTTCAGGAGAATATCCCTGAAGTGCGGTACGGTAGATAAGAGGTGCGGCCTAACGTTAGTGAGTCATCGTGCCATGATTGTTGGATCGGCTTAGTGTGGCAACAGGGGCAGAGGCGGGCCTGCTTCTGCCCCGGCAACCGCCTGTTCTTTGACATTTTCGGATCAAGGGCGAAGCACTTTTTTTCTCTCTTCGCCTTTCGGGCCCTTTTAGATTTCCTATGTTTTTTCTACCATAGGGGAGCGTTGCGGGGGTGCGAGAGTGTCGCTGAGCGCAAGCGAGGCAGACATCACCTCGCACCTCCGCAGGAAAGGGTGTGTCGGAGACGCGGCTTTGCGCGGCTCCGACCAGGGAAAACCCGCGCAGCGAGGTTTTCCCACCGGAAGCACCGAGCCATAGCGTGAGCTATACCCAAAAATGCCCCGTTTTTCAGGGATTTTTACCATGCGGCAGTCGTTTACTATCTTTTGCCAATCCCTGAATATTCACCCAGGTAAAGTTGCCCCCGGATCTCCAAGCCTTTGTTATTCTTTGAAATATCGCCCTGAAATCCTTTCCCGTTTCACTCCTTTTACTTTCTTCTATCAATCTTTTCCATTTGGATTTCTTTACTGTTGGAGTTTTGGCCCATCGAATTTACAAAAACTTCCGAAATTTCGATCTATCTTTATGGTTTTAAGGGCCTTGGAGTTTTGACCCATCCTATGCTCTACGGTGGGTCAAAACCCCCGGAATTTGAAAATTTTCGGAAAATAAAAGTAAAGTATTTTTATGGTTTGCAGTTGCGAAATACAGAAAGATTACTGCTCAGGTGGGGGAACCATTAAAAAATGGTTCCCCCTGGCCTGAAGCCCCACACGGCGGGTCTTCAGGCACACCCTTTCCAGCGGAAGGGGAAGGCGTCTGCCTCCCTTAAAAAAATCCCCCGCCTTGGCGCCCCCCCTTTAAAAGGGGGGTTCCGGGGGGATCTCTTTTGAATTTTTATGTTCTTTCTATCTAACAGGAGCGTTGCGGGGGTGCGAGAACGCCTGCTGAGCGAGAGCGAGGCAGGCATCGTCTCGCACCTCCGCAGGAAGGGGTGTGCCAAAGACCCCGCAGCCCGGCTTTGCGGGCGCGGAGGCTTTGGCCAGGGGAAACCGCCGCAGGCGGTTTCTCCACCAAGGGCCTTTGAATTTATCTTATTATTATTATTATTGTCTTTCTAATCCTTTACAGTATTCCATCCACCCCTCGAACCCCTCCCCGGTTGTACACGACAGGGGAAACAGCTTCATCGCGCTGTTGAGTTTCGCGCAATCATCCCTGACCCGGGCCACCGAGAACCTGACGTAGGGGAGAAGGTCGATCTTGTTGACTATCACGGCATCGGCGCGGGTAAAGAGGGCCGGGTATTTCGCCGGTTTCTCGTCGCCCTCGGCAACCGAGAGCACCGCCACCTTGTGCAGCTCGCCGAGGTCGAAGGTCGAGGGGCAGACAAGGTTGCCGACGTTTTCGATGACAAGGAGCCTGGTCGCCTCGAAGTTCATCGGCTTCATCGCCTTCTGGATCATGGCCGCGTTCAGGTGGCAGCTGCCCCCGGTTTCAATCTGCACCGCCGTAGCGCCCGCGGCCTTCAGCCGGTCGGCATCGAGCGTGGTCTGGATGTCGCCGGTGATGACCGCCAGTCTGGGTCCGTAGGTCAATGCCATGCGTTCGAGGATCGAGGTCTTTCCCGAGCCGGGCGAGCTTATCAGGTTAAGCACACGCAGGCCGTGCGCGGCGAAGAAAAGCCGGTTCTGGCGCGCAATGGCGTCGTTCGCTGCGGATACCGATCCCGCAATTTTAACGGTGTCACTCATCATCAACCTCTATGCTTTCTATGATGCACTGGTTTCCATCGACGATCGTGCGGTCGAATCCCCGGCATTCGGGGCAGGGGTCGAAAATTTCCAGGGGAGAGTAGGTTACCCCGCACGAACAGCGGAACGCGGCTTTGACCTTGTTGACCGAGAAGACTACCGGATGTGAAGGCTGCGCATCGTGGAACAGCAGGTCGCCGTACATGGTGAGCGACTCGCTGAAAACCCCGGAGAGATCGCCGACCGCAAGCGTAACCTTCGCGATGGGCCGGCCCTGTGCGGCTTCCGTGGCCATGCGGACGATTTCGAGCGCCACGCCGTATTCATGCATGCTGCGCCGCCGGTCAGTGCGCCGAGCAGGAGATACAGGGGTTGTACGCCCGGACGAGCATCTCGAGGGTAAACTGGAGCCCTTCCTTCCCGAGATCCTTGAACTGCGGTACCAGCTTCTCCAAGTCGTGCTGGATGTTGGCATGGTTCTGGTTGGTGGGGATGATGCAGTTTGCCGATCGGCAGATCCCCCGGTTGTCGTAGCCGTATTCGTGAAACAGGATGCCGCGCGGCGCTTCTACGGCGCCGACGCCCCGGCCTTCGCGGAGGGTAACCGGCGCATTTTCCCCGCGCAGCCCGCGGTCGATGAGCCGCCCGGCAAGGATTGCGGAGGTTTCGAGCGCGTGGGCGCATTCTACCACCTGCGCCAGCGTGTTGTAGTAGGGATTATAGTGGTTCCGGTGAAGGCCGAGCTGCAGGGCAAGCGACTTCGCGGTCGGCGTCAGGGAGTCATGGTTGTTGTTGAACCGGGCAAGCGCTCCCACCATATAGGAATCGCGGTTGAACTTCGCCCATTTTGCCGTCGATTGCGCGACGACATACTCATTGGTAACGCGCCGGTAATCGGCGAGCGGGATGGGGCTTGCGGTGTCGGTCGATTTTATGCTGCCGCAATAGTGCGCGTAGGAACCCGGCTCGGTGAGGCTGATATATTCGGTCTCCCGCGTAAAGTCGGGAAGGGCCGGCGCGCACGATGCCACGACCGCCGCGAGTGTTTTGGTATCCTCCACCGCCTCCTCGAAGCGCGCCTTCAGGGCTTCCAGCTCTTTTGGCTTTGGTACCATGGTCCACCCGCCGACCATGGTCCGGATGGGGTGGGTGGTCCTGCCGCCGATGATATCGGCGGTCTCGTTGGCGAGCCGGTGCAGCTTGATGATGAGAAGCACCGTGTCCCGGTGCGAGGCGACCAGCGGCAGTACACTATTGACCTTGAAGAAATCGGGGGCGGCGAGATAGCCGATGTGAAGCGCATGGCTCTGCAGAATTTCGGCCCAGAGCAGGATGCGGCGCAGCTCCTCGCACTCTTCGCTGATGGTGATCCCGAGCGCCTCTTCGGTAGCGCGCAGCGAGGAGAAGGTATGACTGATCGAGCAGATGCCGCATATGCGTGAAACGATCGGCGCCACTTCGGTATAATGCCTGCCGATGACCATGGCCTCGAAGAACCGTGGCGACTCCGGGACCTGCCATTCGATTTTCCTGATGTCGCCGTTGTCTATGTCGACATGGATGTTGCCGTGTCCTTCCACCCGCGTGATATGGTGGACGTCAATGCGCAGGGTCGGGCCGCTCATGGCAGTACCTCGGGATCGATAGCGTACATGGTGAACATCCGGAAAACCTCGTCAAGCGAGAGGCCGTTTTTGGCAAGGACTTCCTTCATGGAATTTTTGTTCGGGTCGGGCACCAGTCCCCGGCACCCTTCACAGGCGCTTCTGTTGGCCGGACAGATGGCATCGCAGCCGGCACGGGTGACCGGACCGAGGCAGACCTGGCCGATATCGAACAGGCAGACGTTGTCCCGCTTCTTGCATTCGACGCAGACCGGGTAGTCGGGCAGTTTCGGCGGCAGCCCCATGGCAAGCATTTTGACAATAGTCAGGAACTCCTGGCGATTTATCGGGCAGCCCGGAATTGCGGCATCGACCTTTACCACCTCATGCACCGCACGGGTCGGGTAGGTGTCGAGATGCGGCATGTTCCAGGAGTCGCCGTAAACCTCCCGGCGCACCGTGGTTGCATCGCGCAGGTTCTTCAGCTTGTTGACGCCGCCGAGATGGGCGCAGGCGCCGAATTCGACGAGAATTTTCGAGCGCTGCCTGATATCCCGCAGCCGCTCCTCGTCCCGGATCCGGGTGATCGAGCCTTCGATAAACGCGATATCATAGAAGGGCGCTGAGCCGGTAAGCACCTCACGGAACTCGACGATGTCGACGATGGCCGCAAGACCGATGATCTCCTCTTCGAGGTCCGCGATCTGGAGCTGGCAGCCTTCACAGCAGGTAAAATCGAAAAATCCCACTTTGGGTTTCATGGTCAGAGGGCCTCCCGCAGGCCGATAAGGGATTCATAGGTCATGACCGGTCCTTCGCGGCAGACATACCGGCTGTTGATCTGGCAGTGGCCGCATTTGCCGACGCCGCATTTCATGTGCCGTTCGAGCGACAGCACGATATCGCTGTCCTGGAAACCGAGGTTCTTGAGTTCGAGGATGACGAATTTATACATGACCGGCGGGCCGACGAGGAAGGCGCGCGTGGCGCCCGGGTCGAGGCGGTCCTTGATTGCCGGGAGAAGCGAGGTGATGACGCCGGTGTTGCCCCGCCATGAGGGGTCGCCCCGGTCGACGGTTTCCATGACCGTTATTGACGGATCGGCCTTCCACCGTTCAAGCTCTTCCGTGAACAGCCGCTGCGACGGGTCAAGGCAGCCGAACAGGATGAAAATCCTCCCGTATGCCGTCCGGTGGTGGAGCGCCCAGGTAATTGCCGAGCGCAGAGGCACGAGTCCGATGCCGCCCGCAATGAAAAGGAGGTCGTTCCCTTCGCAGCGGTCCAGGCCGAAGCTCGTTCCGAACGGCCCGCGAATGCCTACCTTTTCGCCGGGCACAAGATTGTGAAGCGCGGCGGTAACCCGTCCCACGTTGCGGACGACCAGTTCAAACCCGTTCGCCAGGGTGGGCGACGAGGAGATCGATATCGGCGCTTCGCCGATGCCCGGGATCGATACTTCGACAAACTGGCCGGGCAGGTGACCGAGCCCGCGGTTATCAAGTTTGAATTCGAGAAAGCGGTCCCGGTCGGTCATGGCCGAGGCGGCGACGAGGGTCGCGACCTCCGGCAGGAACAGCGCATCGCGCCCGACGCTGCCTGGATCATGCATGGCTGCCCCCTGTTCCGGCGATGTCGCCGACCATTTCGACGATTGATGCGATATCGGCGGTACAGGCCCGGGTGCATCGTCCGCATCCCACGCAACCGGTAATGCCGTAGCGTTCTTTCATATACACCGTCTTCCGGAAGAGCCGGTGTTGCAGGCGGTCGGCCGGAGTCTTCCTGAAATTATGGCCTCCGGCCACCGTGGCAAAATTCTGGAGGGTGCAGCCGTCCCACGTCCGGTAGCGAATGCCGGTTTTAAGGGTGAGGTCTACCTTGTCACGGACATCGAAGCAGATGCAGGTGGGGCAGACCTGGACGCACGAACCGCAGGAGAAACACTTGTCGCCCCGCGATTTAAAGGTGGCATGCCGCTCCTGCCCGGCCAGAGCGGCAGGAAGGTTCAGGCGATCGATGGGAAGCGAGACTTCATTGGGGACCGCGTTTTTCCGGGAGTTCATTGCCGCGATGGTCGCCCGGTCTGCGCCATGGGCTTCGCTTCCCGCCAGGAGCGTTCGCCCGGCTTCGGTGACAATTTCAATCGCCAGGGAGCCGTCACCCAGGTCGACCATCATGAGATCCGCGGTCCGGTAGCAGTCCCCGGGATCGATCATAGACCCTGTAAATCGGTACTTGAAGGTCCGGGTGGGATATAATCCTGCGAGCAGCGTATTGCGCCGCCGTACCTGATACTGCCCGTCGACCCCGTCGGCAGCATAGGCCTTGTCGTACAGGGCAATCGCGGTGAGGTCGCCGGGATGGACGCCGATGATGCACCGCAGCCGATTATCGAAGACGGGCGCATAGGATTCGGGATTGCCGGTCGTATAGGACAGAAGCGGATCGCGCGAGGGGAGCAGGAACTTTCGCGGCGACAGCGATGTTTCGTCGAAGTCAAGGCGGAGTGACGCCGCAGCATCGAGCGGTTCAAAGGAAAAACGTCCGCCGAGGGCCTCTACCGGGCCGATGACCTCGATGCGTCGCTCGGCTATGAGGCGGTCGACGAATGCCAGGAAGTGCTGTTTCGTAATCCGGACTATTTCCATGGAGTTCCCTTCAACCGGGAGCGGGTCATTACGGGACCATACTTTGTGAAATTGAACGGCCTTTTGAATAAAATAGTATGCGGGGGAGACCGACCGGAGAAGTCTGGTGAACCGATTCACCTGAAACGCACGAATGTCCTCTCCGGGACAATTGATGCTCCCGGAGTAAGCCCGGGGAGCGCGAAGCAGCCTGCCACGCGGTCGCTATCCCTGTTCATCGATATATTTTCTATAAACTATTCAGGAATGGGCAAAATTATCCGATATTCACTTATCACAGGAGGATCTATGAAAAAAGCAGCGGTTTTGGTGGCAGCGGCAGGACTCGGTGCACTCGCATCCGGTGCCGGGGTTTCAAATGAGGTCAAGCTCGAAACCAGCCTGGGCGATATAGTCATAGCGCTCGATGCCAAGGCGGCTCCCGCTACGGTAGCGAATTTTCTCGGCTATGTCGATAGCGGATTTTACGATGGAACCATCTTTCACCGCGTTATTCCGGGGTTCATGGCTCAGGGCGGCGGTTATGATGATTCGATGAAGGAACGCCCGACGCGGCCTCCGATCAAGAATGAGGCGGAAAACGGGCTCAAAAACGACCGGGGTACCATTGCCATGGCACGGACCAATGATCCGAATTCGGCGACCGCTCAGTTTTTTATCAACCTTGTCAACAATGGGTTCCTGAACCATACGGCAAATACCGACCAGGGGTGGGGATATTGCGTTTTCGGAAAGGTTATCAAAGGAATGGATGTTGTGGACTCAATCGCCAAAACGCCCACCGGTCGCAAAGGTCCCTTCAGCGACGTTCCGGTAACGCCGATTGTAATCAAAAAGGCAATGGTTGTCGGTATGCAGCCTGCTAAAAAGGCTCCGGTTGTCAAAGATTCAGCCGCCGGGAGTCCGGCAAACCCGAAGGTTGAGGACAAATAGCAGTCCCCCGGAACGGGGCACCTCCGGGTGCCTCGTTGCAACCTCATAACGGATTACGCTGTATCTCGTGCGGTTACTTTCTAAAAGCGAATGTGGTGGTCCCGGCATGGATTTTGCTAAACTCCATGATGATTTGAGCTGCCTTCCATAAACTACAAGGAGGTTTTGAATGGCCATTTTTATTTGCAGCATGTGCGGTCATATCGAATTCGGCAATTTGCCGGACACCTGCCCGGTCTGCATGTCTCCGAAGGAGAAATATGTACAGAATGATAAAGTCTTTATTGAATCCGAGGAGAAGAGCAAGGAAGCGGCAATCAAGCACATCCCGAGTGTAACGATAAACAAGGAGTGCAAGCTCATTCCCGAACTGTCCTGCGTCGATATCATTGTTCGTATCGGTAAGGCGCTTCACCCGATGGAAGCGGCGCACTACATCCGATTCATCGATTGCTATGTCGACGATAGGTACGTTTCGAGAGTTATGCTGACGCCCGGCGTTTTTGCCGGCGGTTGCTTCCATTTGAAAACAAAAGGGACCACCGTCAAGATTGTTGAAAACTGCACTCTCCACGGCTACTGGCAAATGGAAGGGCAGCTTTAAGCGCCGCTGCGAGCGCACTCCCCGCAGCGTGCTGCGGGGAGCTTCAAATTCGGATTCGTTGCGAAAGGCTAAAATTCGTCGAGGTGGTACCATTCGGCATTTTCAAGCCATTCGCCCGGTGATCGATTGAATTCCATGAGGCAGGTGATGAAAAGTGCATGCGCCCGCTCCTGGTGAATGATGTTTTTCAAAACCGTTCGCTGCCCGTCGGTTGCGACGGAAATTTCAATTGCCGACAACTGGCTTTCATACAACGCAGCGCTCTTATTCTCAAAGGCCAGAGCTTTTTCATAGGCGTCATAGTAATCCATCGCCGGGAGCCCGGCCTCCCTGAACTGTTCCCATAATTTCTGAAAAGCCTTCTGCGATTTCACCAGGATCTGCGCATTAACAATATGAGGCAAAAGCGCATTTTTCTGCCAGGCATCGAAAATATCATAGTGCCGCTGCTCTTCATCGGCAAGAAACCTGAAGATGCCGGAAATTTCAGGAACCGGAATATCCTTTGCAAGCTTGGAATAGTGATCCTTTCCCTGAAGCTCGATTTGCTTTGCAAAGGTAAGAAAGGACGTTATATTCTCCGTTTTCGGCTCATTCTGAACCGGAGAACTCTCAGCCTTGCTTGGACCTGTGGTTCGGTTGAACATGGTTCCCCGCTCCCCTTTCGACCCTCCTGGCGAATGGCGAATGTTATGCACAATCCACTCCATGGGATGGGCAGATTCGATAGGAAAACATCCCTCCTGCAAGCACGCGAAACGCATGCCAATGCGGGGGCGGGGGATTACCCCTTTTTCCGATTTTTAAGTTTTGCATTTCTGCGAATGTTTTTCAATAATGAGAATCTCAACGGGGATAGTGAAATATTATTGCAATATTTTAGCGGATGATCGGAGCTTTTATCTGAAATCATGCCAGGGATATAGGTGGAACATGTATTGCTAACGATATTAAAAAAGCCTTGTCATGAAGGTGACCGTTGGTAAAAGGAGAGACAACATGGGCGACGAATATTTGGTGATAAAAGAGAGTGCGGGCAAAGATTTCGTCGCGGGAGGTTTCCGGGCAGAGAATCCGGTTGGTGGAGAACCCCAGGCGCAGAGGCAGGGCAATGCCATGATGCGAGGTTACCAGAACAGGGTAGCGCATGACTATCTCAGGTTTGCGATCCAGCGGGCGGTGGGAGCGGCCGACAGCTACCGAAATGCAGCAATGGTCCTTGAGGGAGTTCGCCAGGATCTTCTTAACTACATGGCGGGACTGAAGAATAAACAGGCAATTACCTTGAAAATCATGGATCCGGAAATTGAAGAATCAATATTTGCGAGCAGCCCCGCCGAGAAACGGGGCTCTGTTTCGAGCTATTTTCTTGATGTGGAATTCAGGCCTCTGGGAAATCTTGATGAGGTTTTCCTTTTTTTATTCAGAAGTGAACATCAGAGTCTGGATATTTATACAAAACTTTCTCACCTCGAACGGGATCCCGAGGTTCGGGCCCTGTTTCTCTACCTGATCCAGTTACAAACCGCAGATATTTTCCGGCTTGAGAGTGAATTTACCAAGCTGAGCAGGAAAGAGGATGGCGAAGGGTCCGATATTTCTCAGGCTTCCTTCAGCAGAAAAATTGCATAGTGCATGAGCACCGCTGCCCTGTACAACGTACCACAAATTGACCTGCGCCATAGGTACGGCCAGTGTACTTCTCGAAAAATCCGGAAGACCATACCCGCCTGACATAAACATGAGGGAATCTATCCGGTACCGGTAGAACCTGCTCCTGCTTATTTAATGTGGTGAATCTTGCGATAGAGGGAGGAAAGCGAAATACCTAACGCCTTACTGGTTTTCAGCTTGTCGCCCTCGAACTTCTTGAGCATATTTGCAATATGAGCATTTTCGATGTCGGCGAGGGTGTTCAAATCCTGGTAATGGGGAAGAGCGGGGGAGGATGAGGAAATCGGCTCGAGCCCGGGAAAGTGCTTAATTGAAAGCGGATTGCCATGGGCAAGCAGAAGCGCGCGCTCCAACATATTGCGAAGCTCGCGCACATTTCCCGGCCATGCATAGCTCTTGAGCAGGGTGATAACATCGGCTCCAAGCGGAAATTCCGTATATCCGAATCCGGAAAGCAGGTGTTCAGCAAGCCCCGGAATATCCTCGGCTCTTTTCTGCAAAGCTGGAATGGAAATAGGGAAGACGCAAATTCGATAATAGAGGTCCTTTCGGAACCGCCGGTCTTCAGTTTCTTTCAGCAGATCACGATTCGTTGCGCAGATGAGGCGGAAATCGCTTTTGCGGAGAAGGTTTTCACCGATGCGGCGAAAAGACTTCTCCTCGATGGTTTTCAAAAGCTGGGCCTGGACCTCGGCATCCATATCACCAATCTCATCGAGGAAAAGCGTGCCGCCGTCTGCTACTTCGATAAGTCCTTCGCGATCCCTTATCGCTGACGTAAACGATCCCTTGACATGGCCAAACAGCTCGCTGCGCAGAAGTTCGCCTTTCAGGCTCGAACAGTTGAGTTCGACAAAGGCCTCGGATTTCCGCTGGCTGTTGTTATGAATCCAGCGTGCAAGGACGCCCTTCCCAACACCGGTTTCACCCAGAAGCAGAATTACGGAATCGTTGTCCGCGGCGACTTTGGCATATTCCATGAGGTCGGTCATGGCTTCGCTCAATCCAAAAAAAGGTTCCTCTTTCTTGGCGAGTCGCTGCTGAACCATCTGGCGCTTGCGCAAAATTTCGAGTTCAAGACATTTGTTGAGGGTAGCGCGAAGCTCCGGCATCTCGATAGGTTTGGTTAGGAAATTTTCGGCTCCGTTTTTTGTGGCCTGTACGGCAGTCGGGATATCATTCATACCGGTGATGACTATGACCGGTGTGTTAGGATGGATTTTTTTCAGCCGCGGAAGCCATTGAAGCGAATTGCCATCGGGCAGCCGGAGATCGAGAATTACCGCGTCGAAGGACTCCGCCTCTACGATTCGTGAGGCTTCAGCCAGGGTCATAGACATTTTTGTTTCGAACCCTGCATTGACCAGAAATCGTTCATAGGCAAAGCATGAGGCTTCATCATCTTCTACAACGAGCAATCGAGGTTTTTTTCGAAACATTAGCTATTTCCCAAGCATAGATGAATGGAATAATTCTAAAATAAATTGTGGGAATACCCGGAGCATTGATTTCGGTTGCAGCGAATTGCCCAGAGGTTAGCTCTGCTGCTTAGTGCAGATAAATCCCCGCTAACGCGACTACCGGGTGTGCCTTTGCGTTGCAGATGGAAATTGGTTTTTATGGTAGCAATTACTATGCCTTGGCCTGGTAATGTACGGGGGAGTTTAGATTGCTTTTGCTTCAGCCATATTCTTAAATCTGCGAAGATTTTTCGCAACGTAGTACGGCCAGAAGAGCAATGATTCCGGAGAGAAATCACAGGACCACTCTTTTATTCGGGAATGGCATGTGTATTGCTTTTTAAGGCGAAAACACAAGCAAATTCATCAACGGGGAGGGAGTAGCTTATGGCATCCACTTCAATTTCCCATGACCAGATTGCCGAAAGGGCATTTCAATTCTATTGCGCACGGGGCGAGATGCCGGGGCATGATCTTGATGACTGGCTACAGGCTGAAAGAGAGCTCAGAAAACCCGAATCTCCGAAGCGATCCGAAAATTTCACCGCGCAGACTTCCTCTTCCTATCAAATGAAGCCCCGGCGCCAGGCTCAATCATCGATATCGTAAATATTGCCGGGTCGCAGGGAAGGTCGAATCATTTCAGGAATCCAGCCATGAAATGGATACTCATCGTGTGCATCGGAGTCGCGAATCTTTGGGGAGCGATCGTGACCAAAGAGGTTCCCTATTCGCTGGATGGCACCTCTTTCAAGGGTTTTCTTGCATGGGATGGATCGATGAAAGGAACAAGACCCGGTATCCTGGTTTTTCATGAATGGTGGGGACTCAATGATTTTGCCAGGACGCAGGCTAAGAAATTAGCGGAAATGGGCTATATCGCTTTTGCGCCTGATATGTATGGAAATGGAGATACCGCCATGAATCAGGCCATGGCCGCGAAGATGGCTTCCGAAGTGCGCGGAACTCCCAGAATGCGGGAGCGGGCTCGTCTCGCCCTTAAAATGCTGCTTTCCCAGCCTGCTGTCGACTCCGCTAAGATCGCTGCAATTGGCTTTTGCTTTGGCGGTACGGCAGCGCTTGAGCTTGCCTATACCGGTGTCGGCATCAATGGAGTAGTTACCTTTCATGCGGGTCTTACTTCGCCTGCGGAAGGCGAGCTGAAAGGAAGCCGGACCAGGTTCCTGATCCTTCATGGCGCAGACGATCCCTATGCGCCGGCAGATACGATTAATCGATTTCAGGAGGCGATGCGGCAGGCCGGCGTCGACTGGCGGATGGTCTGCTTCGGCAATGCCGTCCATGGATTTATGAATCCAGCCAATGGAACCGATAACAGCCGCGGAGTGGCATACAATCCTTCAGCTGCTGCGCATGCATGGGAGTATATGGAGCTTTTCTTCCGGGAGGTGCTTTCTCCAACCCCCGGAAGTGTCGGAAAATAGGATCTGGAGGATCATCAACCACCCGACTATGCCAAGGAGTTGACTATGCGGTATCGCTTACTGGGAAAAACCGGGCTCTATGTATCCGAACTCTGTCTCGGGTGCATGACATTCGGGGGAGGAAAGGGGAGATGGAAGTCCATCGGTATGCTCACCGCGGCCGATGCGGAAAGATTGACCGCCATGGCGATTGATGCAGGAGTAAACTTTATCGACACCGCCGATGTCTATGCCGAGGGTGAGTCCGAGCGGGATCTCGGCTCCGCCCTCGCGTCACTTGCTATTTCTCGGGATAAAATTATCCTGGCCACGAAGGTTCGCGGCAGAACCGGGCCCGGCCCCAATGAAATCGGGCTGTCGCGCGGGCATATCCTGAGCGCCGTCGATGCAAGCCTGAAACGGCTTCAAACCGACTATATCGATCTTTATCAAATCCATGGGATCGATTACGACACTCCTCTCGAAGAGACCTTGCATGCTCTTGACACCGTTATCCATGCCGGAAAGGTCCGCTATGTGGGGTTCTGTAACCTGCCAGCCTGGTTTGCAATGAAGGCCCTGGCATATGCCGATTACCATGGCCTTCCGCGGTTTATCAGCGCCCAAATGTATTACTCCATCGCGGGACGCGATATCGAGCGTGAAATTGTCCCGCTTGCGAGGGAAGAGGGGTTAGCCATCCTTCCCTGGAGTCCGCTTGCCGGCGGTTTGCTGTCCGGGAAGTTCGATCTCCGGAACCCGGACCCGAGAATGCCCGCCGTTCCACCTTCGATTTCCCGCCGGTTGATATTACGCGAGCGAAAGCCGTACTGGACGTCATGCGTCCTATCGCCGACAGGATGGGGGTGTCGGTGGCGAGAGTTGCGCTTGCGTGGATGCTTACGCGCCGATTTGTTAAGCGCACAACTTCTACGGCGAAATCAAACGCTACTTCCGCTGGTTGGGTGGCATGCCGCCTCTGCACAAACCGCCAGCCCTGAAGGACGGCCATGATCGCGCGCGAAATGTTCGAGGAGTTCAAGGGTCGGTTTGGCCCGCTCATCAATCGCGCTGATATTCCGAACGATCGCCGCCTCTTCGTCTATGTAGACCGCACGGTCATACGCTTCGTATCCCCGGCGCATCCCCGCGAACTCGATGCCCGCTATGTTGCCAGCATCGGCAGCGATGACCGTCCATTTTCCGGAAAGTTTTTGGTCGCTCACAATTTCGCCTTCGACAAGGACCACGTGCTGTGCAGTGTCAATAAGACGTGTTTATGTGACACGTTCAGCATATTCTACTGCAAAAGATAGT
>CAWDOZ010000078.1:0-42298 GCA_963803935.1 uncultured Fibrobacterota bacterium
TCCGGCCCTGCACAGGAGTGCAACCCGCGTCTCCGATCCCCGGCTGTGCAGGATGACCGGCAGGTCGCACTCGCGCGCTATTTCGAGCTGCCGCTCAAATACCGGCAGCTGCAGCGAAAGCGGGGGATATTGCGGATTGGACTCGTCAAGACCGATTTCGCCGAGGGCGATCACCCGCTCCCCGGTAAGAAGGGACCGCAGGCTTGCCTCCCAGCCGCCGGGAAGTGCCTCCACCGGGAAGGGGCCGATCCCGACGGCGCCCCAGACTCCGGTAAAGGAAGCACATTGGCGTGAAACGACCTCCGACGATGCCAGGTCGGTCCCGGCGAGGCATACCGCGGAGACCCCTGCTGCCGCAGCTTCGGTTAGCGCTTCGGTCAGCTCGCTGTCGGATAAGTCGTCGAGATGCGCATGGAGATCGATCCAGGAGGGCACGGGAACGGTCAATGGAACGTCGACTCCCATTTTTCAAGGGTCCACCAGACGATACCCGTGCGGCCGACCTTGATCGCGGAAGCGCCGGTTCTTGCAGGAAGCGAAATAGCCTTGCCGTCTACCGTCAAGGTAACCGCATCGCTCACCGATACGAAGATATTGAAACTGTCCTGCGCAAAAAAGGTTATCCAGCCGCCGCGGTGCATTACCTTCTGCCACTCCTTGCCGTCGGTGTAAACCCGCACCCGGCAGGAATCGTGCTTTACAAGAATCTGGAGCTTCATCGGGCCGCTTCCGCCCGCCATGGGCTGGTGCAGCGAATCGGCGGCGGGTGCCGCAACCGCGCGGGAGCTTTCCGCAACGGCTCCCGACGATTCGTCGGCCGCGCCGCCCGTACCCTTATTGGTATCGGCAAGGGCCGCCGCCGATCTGCCGGCCGAATCCGCAACCATGACCGTGGTTTTTGACGAATGCGCCGACAGCAGCCGGTGTTTTCTGGCGATAAATCCCAGCCCGGCGAGCACGACAACGAGCACAATGACAAGCGGGATAACCATGCCCGGTTTTTTCCGTTCCTCAAGGGCCGGAAGGCTGATCTTGGTGCTCGAATCCTTGCGAAGGGTATCGACGCCCGAGAGACCCCGCTCATTGAAAAACCTGCGGAAAATATCTTCCGAATCGAGCGAGAGGTACTGTGCGAGCGACCGCAGGTAGACGCGAATGTAGGTATCGCCCGGGAGGAGCTCGTACCGGTCCTGTTCGAGCGCTTCGATAAACTTTGCATTCAACCGGAGCTTTGCGGCGATTGTCTCAATGGAAATCTGCCGCTTTTCCCTCTCACGCCTGAGCATTTCGCCGATGCTGCCGCTATTCCCCGATGTTGCATCCTCTTCGCGCAGAGGCACGCTTCCGGAATCATCGTTTTCCATTGTTCCTTACTCCTGTGAACGGATAAAATCCGTGAAGATCCGTATTGTTTCGGATACCGGCAATCCTACGACATTATAGTAGCAGCCCCGTATGCCCTCGACAAACGCCATGGCCCGACCCTGTATAGCATAGGCGCCGGCCTTGTCGCAGTATTCATCCCCTGCAAGGTACTCATCTATTTCTTCATGAGAAACGGCGCGGAATTCAACCTCGGTTTCGGCCGCTCCCGCCGCAACGAATCCGCGCTCACCGCATACCAGCGCAACACCGGTAATCACCCGATGCACGCATCCCGAAAGCGAAGCCAGCATGGCATGCGCTTCGGCCCTGCTCCCCGGTTTTCCAAAAACCGTGCCTCCCCGGACCACCACCGTATCGGCTCCCAGCACCGCTGCCTGCGGAAAACGGCCTGCAACGGATTGCGCTTTGGCAACTGCAAGCCTGCGCACAGCATCATCGGGAGCATCGTTTACAAAAAAAGACGACTCGTCGATCGACTCCGGCACACAGACGTCGAAGCTGAAACCCAGAAGATGCAGGATCTCCTTCCGCCGCGCCGACTGGGATGCGAGAATTATGGGCCGTCCGGGATTTCGCCAGGCTATCATGATAGTCAGGCAAAAATACTTTCTATCACGATTGCGAAACCTGACCCATGCACGCTATTAGAATATACGATTGTGATAGATGGAGGACAGGGAAAATCCTGAGGCATTGAGATATTCTCATCCCCTCTAATGGCCTCTGGTGGGGGAACCGCCTGCGGCGGTTCCCCCTGGTCGGAGCCGCGCAAAGCAGCGTCTCCGACTCACCCCCTCCTGCGGAGGTACGCGGCTATGTCTGCCTTTGGCAGACGCTCGCGCACCCCCGCAACGCTCCTATTTGGTAGAAAAAACATTGGAAAAACAAGAAGAAGGTAGAAAAAAATCAAAGACATGAAGAATGAAAATCTTTTCCCCTGTTTTTTCTACCTTGTAAGAGGGCGTTGCGGGAGGGGAAGGGCGTTTGCCTTCAGGCAAACATCGCCTTCCCCTTCCGCAGGAAGGGGTGTGCCTGAAGACGCGTGCCTTTCGCGGCTTTGGGCCAGGGGGAACTGCGCAAGGCGCGGTTCACCCACCAAGGCTTGGTATAATAGCGGTTGGCCATCCAATGAGTATATTAAATCTTTCATCAACCATTTTAATACTATAAAAGCCGAGAGAACCATCAATGAAGGAAATCGTCGAAATTGCACGGGAAGCGGCCATGCGGGGAGGGCGAATTATCGCTTCCTGCCTGGGGACGGGCGTTGCCACACAAAAAGATTCCACCTATAACCTGGTTACCGATGCGGACCGTCGCTCGGAAGAGCATATAGCGCTCCTCCTGTCCCAGGAAATGCCCGGAAGTTCAATCCTCGGCGAAGAGATGCATCGCGCCGCCCTTGAATCGGACCGCCTGTGGATCATCGATCCGCTCGACGGGACAACCAATTTTTCCCACGGTATCCCCCATTTCGGCGTGAGTGTCGCCTACGCCGAAAAGGGTACGGTTCTGGCCGGAGCCGTCTACGATCCCATGCGCCGCGAGTTGTTTTCCGCCGGTCTCGGCCGGGGAGCGTCCCTGAACGGGAACCCCATCCGGGTATCGGGGAGCAGCCGCCTTAACCAATCGATCATCGCAACCGGGTTTTATTACGACCGGGGCGAAACCATGGAAAAGACTCTCGGCGGCCTCCATGCTCTCTTCAAACAGGACATTCAAGGCATGCGGAGAATGGGGGCAGCGTCGCTCGACCTCACCTGGCTTGCTGCGGGCCGGTTCGACGGCTATTTCGAATACACGCTCTCGCCATGGGATTTTGCAGCAGGGCTGCTTATCCTGAACGAGGCGGGCGGCAGCGCCGTCGATTCCCGTACCGGCGCCCCTGCCGATCTTTTTTCAAGCGGATTGATTTGCAGCAACGGGCACATCCACGATGAACTCGCGGCCTGCACCCTCAATGCCCCGCGATTGGGGGTTGTGTAACCTGCAGAGACGTTGCATGCAACGTCTCGACGATTTAATGAACCGGCGGCACCGCTGTGGGTTGGGCAAGAAGCTGCTGCGCCCTTGCAAGATTGCCCCGGGCCTCTCCATATCCTGGATTCACCCGTACCGCTTCACCGAACTCCCGTACCGCCCCGGCGTAATCGTGCAGGCTGAACAGCACTGCGCCCAGGTTGTTGTGAACGATGGCATTATCCGGGTCGATGCGGGCGGCAGCGGTTAACTCTGCAACAGCCTGCTGGACCTGATGCTGCTCGAAATAAACCCTCCCGAGGTTGCTGTGCGCCTCGGACTGATTCGGCTTGACCCTCAGCGCCTGCATAAAAGCATTGACCGCATCGACAGGCTTTCCTTCGGTATAGAGAACGATTCCGAGGCTGTTGAGCGCATCGGAGTTCGCAGGGTCGGCCGCCAGCACACCGCGATAGACATCGGCAGCTTCATCGTATTTCTTCTGGGCCGAAAGGGCATCGGCAAGGTAGTACTCGGCCGTAAGGAAATCCGGCGTGCGTGAGAGAATTTTCCGGCAATACGCCTCAGCCTCGGCCGGCCTGCCGGTTTTGTTGCACAGTTCGGCACGATTGACAAGGACATCACGGTTTTCCGGGGATACGAGATACGCGCGATCGAGGCATTGCTGCACGACCTGCAGATCGGCCGGACCGCTCCCTGCTTTTTCCATGAGGCAGAAGGAGTAATAGGAGAGCGTTTGCGGCCCGTTCGGGTTGTAGCTCAGGGCATACTCGAGGTAGCGCTGCGCTTCAGAATAATTCTTCTCCCGCATGTAGGCCGCGCCAAGGCTCAGGTTCGGGAACTCGCCGCGAGGATCCGCCTGCAATACATGACTGAACAGGGTGACGGTACTCTTCCATACCTTCACCTGATTCATCGTCAGGCCACCGAACACGGCAATAACCCCGATTGCGGCGGCCCGGAGCAGCGGTTTGACCTTCGGCATCCCGTCGCTTGCGTCGCCGATCAACCAGACGAGGGCGATGAAAATACCGATGAGCGGAATATACGAGTATCGTTCGGCCATTGCCTGGACACCGACCTGCACCGGAAAGCCGACTACCGGCACCAGCGTGCCGAGGTACCAGAGCCAACCCATGATGAGGTAGGGCCGTTTCTTCCCGAGCCGCAGGCAGGCGACCGTGACAAATGCGAGGCCGACGGCCGCCATGAGGGCAAGGGGAACGATGATTCCCCTCCCTTCGTGATGGTAGTAGGTAATCAGCGGATCGGGCCAGACCATTTTACCAAGGTAGCGCCAGTAGCTCATGGCGGCATTGCAGAACCTGACCCAGGCCGGCAAGGCGATTTCGCTCGATACGGCGCCGCCCGCCTTCTGCGCCAGGTAGGTCGCAATACTCGAAGCGAAGGTCATCAGAAAAAGCGGCCATTTTTCCACCGCGAGCCCGAACATTTCGCCTGCCGTTCGGCCGGGGTTTCCGAAATCCAGCCGTACTCTACGAAGCGGCCAGATATCGAGCAGGAGCAGGGTGAACGGCAGCGTAACTACCATGGGCTTTGCCAATATGGCAAAGGTGAAGGCACCGATTACCGGGGCCATTCGCCTCCACGAGGGTCGGCGGACATACCGCGCATAGGCAAGCGTCGTCACGAGCCAGAAAAAGGTGCTCAGGACATCCTTGCGCTCGGCGACCCACGCCACCGATTCCACATGGATCGGGTGCAGGGCGAAGAGGAATGCCACGACCGCGGAGCGCTGGAGGTTGCCGGTCAGGTACAGCAGGAGGAGCAGCAGGAGGATCGAATTCAGGGTATGCAGGGCGGCATTCACCAGATGGTGCGGCCCGGGATGGTTCCCGAACACGGTCCAGTCGGTCATATGGGAAAGCCAGGTGAGCGGATGCCAGTTTGAGGCGTAAAAGGTGGTGAATGCCCATCCGATACTCTTCAGCGACAATCCGTGCTGGATGAATTTATTCTGCGTTACATAATCGGTGTCGTCGTAGGAGAGAAAGTCGCAGTTACCGACCCCGTGGTAGGCGATGAGGGTTACAACGGCAAGAAGACAACACAGGATAAGGGTATGACGCCGAAAGTCCGCCTTTGGGTCATTGAGGCCGACAGGTTGGGGAGCCGTTGCACTTCGCTGCTTTTTCTGGCCGGATTGTACTTCTTTTCGGGGAATGCCGGATCGGCTCATATTGGTAAAAAATATCTTTTTGAAAGGCAAAGCTGCTACCGGGAGGATCCTCAGGAACGCCTCGGCCGAACAGGCGCACTCCGCCGGGCGCATAAAAAGGAAAAGGGGGCTTTAAAAGCCCCCTTTTCCTTTGAAATCAGAACGGACCTGCGACCAGACGAAACTACTTCGTCAGCAGCATGAATGCCCGCTGTTCATAGGCTCCCGCCTTGAACCGAACTATGTACTGCCCTGCAGCAAGCGTGCTTCCCTTCAAATTGATTGAATAGGAACCGGCTTCCTGCTGGCGGTTAAGGGTCAGTGCGGTCCTGCCGAGGACATCATACACGGCAAGCTCGACCTTCGCCGAAGACGGCAGTGAGTAGGAAATCGTGCCAAGCTTCATGGAGAGCCTGTAAGCACTGTTTACAGCAACGGAAGATAGCACCGATGTTCCCGCTGCCGGGGTGAATGACCAGACACCCGACCAGGCACCGGTTCCCAGCTGATTGGTTGCAGCTGCTTCCCAGTAATAATTAATCCCATGAGCAGGGGTATAGGCTGCCATAGTAGCCGTGAGGCCGGTCTGCCCGAAAACGGTGTTGGCGAACGTGGAACTGGTCGAGACCCGGACCGCATAGGTAGTCGCGGTTGCAGACGTTCCCCAGCTGAGCGTCAGTGCCACTTTCGGGGTAAATGTCCCACCGTTAGCCGGCAAGGAGAGTGCCGGTGCAGCAGGCACGGTACCGATAATTACGACATTGCTGACCGTGAAAACGACGACCGTCGCTGAGGTGGTCGACCCGTTCGCTGCAATAGTAATTGCTGCCGGATTCGTGAAAGAATTCCAGAAGGTGTCGGCCAGTGCACCAAAGCTTTCACCGAGGGAGTCAAACATTCCCAGGCCGGTCGCGGCTGCATAAGCCGGTATTGAAGTGAATGCAGGAATCGATGCATCGATCCCGACCACCGACCAGGAACCGTTGGTAAGCGTCACGGCGTCGTAAACATACCCGCCGGCACACTTGAAAAGGATATTGGCTCCCGCGGCAGGGGCTCCGGCCGCCGTCAGCTTATGGGCGACACCACGAATGGATCTCTGAACGGTCCCGTTTGCAACCTGGGTAAGGGAGTCGATAATGGTATCTGCACTGTAGGCATTGCTGATGAGAACCATCAGCCTGTCCTGATACAGGGTATCCGCAGCGGTGAGGGTATCTGCCCCAACCGGCGCATTGGTAATCTGCGCAACGCCTGCGGCATTGGTAACACCGCCCAGGACCGATGCGCCCTTGGTAAAGCCGACCGATGCATTGGCAAGCGGGGTCAACGCACTTCCCGGGGTACCGTTCCAGCCGACCACCTTAACCCAGAAGGTCTTGGAAGTACCAGCCTGGAGGGTAATATTCGCGACATCGGAATCACTTGCTGCAAAGCTTGTGGTCAGGGTATCCGAAAGGGGTCCGAAGCCATTGAAGCTGGCGGAAACCGTGTATTTGATGTTGGCCGAATCGCCGGCAAAGGAGTACATGCCCGCTGCGTTCGTCGTCGTGGTCCCGACCAGCAGGCCGGCCGCGCCCTTGGTCAGGGTGACCGTTGCACCCGCGAGAAGACCCGGGTTGCCGTCGGACGAATCACCCATGATGGTTCCGACAATTGAACCGGTCGCCATACCGAGGGCGATGTTGACCGAGTCGAGTGCAGGACCGACCGGCACCGGCTCGACCAGCTTGATTACCGAGCTGAAACTGGCGGCCGAAGCCTGGATCTGCAGTGAGTCATGCGAGGCAAGGCTGTCGAATGTATACGCGCCCTGCGCCGTGGTGGTTGTGACGGCGAAAGGAGTCTGGGCAACGCCGTTTACCAGCTTCGCTGCCGAAACGGTTGCGCCGTTGATGCCGGATTTGAGCAATGAGCTCGATACGATACCGGTGATGTTAACGAATGCGCTCAACTGGAAGTTGTACCCTGCGGTCAACTCGGCGGCAGGAAAAGCAACGACATTTTTGCCGGGCAGATACGACGTTGCCGACACGATGAGAGAATCGCCGCCGGCCACGATGCTCAGGGAATAGACACCCGAGGCATTGGTAAAAGCCGAGTCGATGATTGCCCCGGCGCGCTTCTGCTGGACCCGCGCACCGATGATCAGGTTGGCATTATAGGCATCGGTGACCGTACCGGAAACCGAGCGGGCGGTAATGACCAGGTTGGGGTTTCCAATGGCAGCCCCGCCGGTGGTGTCGGCGACGGTAACGGTGAAATTCTGGGCGGCTGAACTGTCATAGCCGATAAGCTGGGCGATGAACGTACCGGCACCGCCAACCCCGCCGCCTGCAGCAACGCCGATAACCGTGGCGTTCTGGGTGCCGAGAGGGAACCGGTAAACGCCGCTTGCGTTCGTCGTCGTGGTCCAGGAATTGGTGCCGCGCAGGTACGTAACCGTCGCACCGGCGACAGGATTACCGTTGGCATCCTTGACAAAGCCGGTATCGGTTCCTGCAGCCATGGCACTTATGGCGCCCACAGCAAGAATGAACCCCGCTGCAAAAAACTTTTTAAGCATGAAACCCTCCCCATTAAAGAGTGAATGAAAATAGACCTGTTATTCCCTTTATTCCGGTACGACCCGAATCATCCCAAAATTCAAACGGTTATCGCGCTTTATTTTTGCGAGATCATTCATAATATACATATTTTGAAAAATAAAAAGCAAAAAAAATAAAGCATTGGGAGCGATCTCCATTGTATCCTCCTGTTCAATGAAAATCAACCTTTTCGAAAAAAAGATATCGCCCCTTGCGGTTGGAGGAATTGCGCAATGGCCGGATTTTACCCGGTCCGGGATCTCCGGAAGGGTAGCGCAGAAGGTGCGATGATGCCGGTTCCCGATGCATCCCGGTATCGTGAATCTGCAATCGCACAGGGCTGAGCGGCGCTTTTCGCCGAATTACGGCATCACTTCTGCACGTTCACCTCTCAATATACTATTGTAATTACCGGTAATTACCGATTCGCCGATTGAAGGTGCAGAGCCCTGGCCACGAGGCGCTTGATTACTGGACGCCTTTTCATATATACTATATTTTTGTTTGAGGCGATACTAGCTCGATAGCAATCGGGGCCATGTCGATACCGTAACCATTGGGGAATTGAATTGCATCAATTCAAGATCCTGCAGGGATTACCCGGCTATAGCCGCAGGACACAGGGAGGAATAGTATGAAGATGAAATCGAGGATGGTCCGCATTTTACCGGTTGCAGCCGGAATTTTATGTGCAGGCATTGCAGTTTTATCTTCCGGATGCGGACACGCTGCGACCCATGTCGATACGCTTATGGTCACCGATTGGAACCCGGCCGAGCATCCCGCTCCTCCGCTTTTGCTTGAACCCGGCGACTCGATCGAGATAAAATTCCAGGAAGCCACCGATATGAACGACTTCCAGACGATCCGGCCCGACGGCAGAATCAGCATGCCCATGGTCGGCGAGGTCATGGCGGCGGGTTGTACCCCTTCGCAGCTCACCGATCTCCTCAATGAAAAGTTTTCCCAGGAAATGCAGGCGCCCAAGATAACCGTCATTGTCCGTTCCATGAACGGCAGAAAAATCTTCGTTGGCGGCGAAGTCAAAAATCAGGGGGTCTATCCCCTGACCACCCCGGTCTCGATTTACGAAGGTATCCTCATGGCCGGCGGCACCCTCGACGAGTCCGCCGCTTCGAGCAAAGTGGCGGTAGTACGTTTTTTCAATGGAAAGCGGAATCTCTACCTCTTCGACCTGCACTCCGCCGAGACGATTGAATCGTTCTACCTCGAGCCGCACGACATCGTCATCGTACCGAAAAAGAAGATCAAAAAGGTCAACGAGTGGGTCCAGCATTACATTACCGATATGATCCCCAAAATCCAGGTGCCGTTCTACTTCGATTTTCCTCTCGGGCCAAAGGCGGGATCAACGACCAACATAACCGGCTCTACAACCACAACGACGCCCTGACCCCCCGGGGTTGGCGTCAAATCCGGCAGGACCACGGGGGCATGAGTGCCCCCTCAGTCTTTACAGCCGCATTTCTTCTCGATCGACAGGAACCGGTAGGCCTCGTCGCTTCCCACGGCCTTCTGCGCGGCAGCCTTGAGATCTTCACAGCTTTTGAACCCTTCCTTTTCGAGGCACTTCTGCGTATTGCCCGAGCAACCGGGAAAGAGGCAGGATACCGCGATGATAATAACCAGTAGTCTGACCATATCCCTCCCTGTACCTAAAATGGCGATAACGAGCCCTGCACCAATAAAGTATATATTTCCTCGGTTCGGGGCAAATACCGGCGTAAATGGCCCAAATCTTCCTCTGCGCCGGATATATCTTTTATCCTCATCGCACCCTATGTCACGTTTCGCAAATCAAATTCCTCTCGACGCGGTCAGTGCCTCGATAGTATCTCTTGGCAACCTTTTAGGCCTTACCTGGCGGTTTTCGACCAGGGGCCGGGTCGATCTCGATGTCCCTCACGACGGCGGCAAGGGGCGGATCTATGCCTTCTGGCACTCGCACCTGCTATCGCTCGCCTATTTTTACCGGCATACCGGTAAAATGGCACTTATTTCCGAAAGCCGCGACGGCCGGCGGGCGGCCGCGGTGGCCCAGCACTGGGGACATGCCGTCATATCCGGTTCGTCAAGCCATGGCGGCGTTTCCGCGCTGCGCGCCTGCGCGCGCGAGCTGCGGCAGGGCAACAATGTCGTCATCACGCCCGACGGCCCGCGGGGGCCCCGTGAAATTGTCAAGCCCGGCGTTGCGCAGATCGCGCTGCTGTCCGGCGCCACTATCGTACCGCTCAGCGCCCATCCCTCGCGCGCCTTTCGCCTGCACTCCTGGGACGGATTCATGATCCCCGCGCCGTTTGCTCGAATCGTCATCGGCGTCGGTGAACCCCTGTCGGGCAGCGATGTCCACTCGGAAAATCCGCTCGACAGCCTGACCTCCCGCATCCAGCAGGCTTTGACAGGGGCGGACACGTGGAGTTCCTGAACCCCCATGTCGCATGTGGTAAGCTCATCAAGATCCTGAGCGGTAACGGCATTTCCGACGAACGCATCCTCGATGCCTTCCGCAAGGTGCCGCGCCACCTCTTCGTCGACGGGGCAATGTATGCGCAGGCCTACGATGATAACGCGCTTCCCATCGGCTTCGGGCAAACGATATCCCAGCCGACTATCGTCGCCCTGATGACCCAGCTCCTCGGGCTCCGCAAGGACGAGAAGGTGCTCGAAATAGGGACCGGGTCGGGATTCCAGACCGCCATCCTTGCGCAATTTACCCGGCGTATTTACACCATAGAAAATGTCGGCGACCTGAGCGTAGCGGCCCGCCTGCGGCTGCGCGAAATGGGGTATCAGAATATCGTTTTCAGGCACGGCGACGGAAGCCTGGGCTGGGCGCAGCACGCTCCCTATGCAAAGATCCTGGTGGCGGCGGCGGCGCCGGTCGTGCCCGAAGCGCTATGCGAGCAGCTCGAAATCGGCGGGCGGATGGTCATTCCGGTGGGTGACCGGAAGCAGCAGGAGCTTGTCATTTACGATCGTACTCATAACGGATTCGAAAAACGGAGCGCGGGTACGGTCGTATTCGTCCCGCTCCTCGGCAAACAAGGTTGGCAAAAGGAGGAGTAACGTTGGGCCCTACCGCAATGATTGCGCATTATGCAACGACCGTTATCGGGCATACCGGGTATCCCGGCGTGTTTGTCTCCATGGTTCTCGAAAGCATGGTATTTCCGCTGCCAAGCGAAGCGGTGATGCCCTTCGCCGGATTCCTGGTTGCCGATGCAAGGTTTACCTTTGCTTTTGTCGTCATCGCAAGCACCCTGGGAAGCATCGTCGGATCGCTCATCTCCTATGCCATCGGCAGGTACGGCGGCAAACCCTTCATCGACCGGTTCGGCCGCTACCTCCTGCTTGACCGGAACGATCTTGCCGTCACCGAGCGATTCTTCGGGAAATACGGTGAGGTCACGATCTTCGTCTGCCGGTTCATCCCGGTAGTCCGCCATCTCATTTCCATCCCTGCCGGAACCGGCAGGATGAATGTGGTCAAATTCTCGCTCTATACCATTGCCGGGGCGGCTCTCTGGAACTCCTTCCTTACCGTCTGCGGTTTCTACCTCCGCAGGAAATGGGATGTGGTGATGCATTACAGCCATTTCGCGGATATCGCAGTTGTCCTCGTGCTCCTCGCCGGAATCGCCTTTTTCATCGTAAAACACCTCCAGCGACGGAAGCGGTTTGCGGGCTGAGGCTCCCCGGATAAGCCGGAACGATGTATTTTATGAGGCTTTCTTCCGTTAATTCTTCCCTATCCGAGAGGCCGGCCATGCGGCTGAATATCCTTGACCTTTTATTACCCCGAGAAACCAAGTTCTACACCTACCTGGCCGAGCAGGTCGACACCCTGATCGCCGGCTGCAAGGTTTTCATGGAGCTTCTCACCAATCTTGAACAGCTGTCCGAACCGGTCATCAAGGAGAAACTGACGGCCATCAAGGAGTGCGAACTCAAGGCCGATATGATCGAACGTCGCATCATCGACGAGCTCCACAAGACCTTCATTACACCGATCGACCGGGAAGATATCCACCTGATGACCATCAATATCGATAAATCGCTCGATATCCTGAACAGCATCTCGCGGAAGTTCGAGATCTACCGCATCAGACGGCTGCCGCCGAACGTCTGCAAGCTTGCCGAGGTCATTTTCGAAATATCGGGTGAGCTCAAGGGCCTCATCGCCACCCTCAAGCGGAAGGAGAAGGTGGACGAGATCGTGCAGAAGATGCACGGGCTCGAAAACAAAGCCGATGATATCTTCCATATGGGTATGGCCGAGCTCTTCAGCGGCGACTACTCCCCCATCGATGTCATTAAATTCAAAGAAGTCTATGAACACCTGGAAAATATCGTGGATTCGATCGATTTCATCGGCAAGCTTGTCCGCGGCATCATGGTGAAGCTCGGCTGAACCTATGTCAAGTGTGCTGCTCTTAGTAATTATCATTGTCGCCGCTGCGCTCATCTTCGATTTCCTCAACGGATTTCACGACGCCGCCAACACCATCGCGACTATCGTCGTAACCCGGACCCTCTCCCCGCTTATGGCGGTTCTCTTCGCCGGAGCGGCTAATTTCATCGGCTACTTCGCCTTCGGCACCGCGGTTGCCAAAACCATCGGCAGCGGGGTGGTACACATGGAAATGGCGACCCTGCCGCTCATCCTCGCCGCACTTATCGGCGCCTCGCTCTGGAACATTGCCACCTGGCTCATCGGGCTTCCCACCTCGTCGAGCCATGCGCTCATCGGAGGCCTTGTCGGCGCCGGAATCGCCGCAATCGGGCTGAAGGCGATCATCTTCGCCGGCGTCCTGAAGATCTTCCTCTTCATTATTATTGCGCCCGTCCTCGGCTTTGCCGGAGCCTTCATCGTGACCGGCATTGTCCGCTGGATAGCCCAACCCTTCCGCCCTTCAAAGATCAACCCGTTATTTAAATACCTGCAGATAGTTTCGTCCATGGCCGCAAGCATCGGCCACGGCACCAACGATGCCCAGAAAAGCATGGGCATCATCGCCCTCACACTGTTCGCAGCGCACCCGCACCTCTCCACCGCCCCGCACCAGCTTGAACCGGCGCACTGGGTAGTCTTTGCCTGTTACACCGCGATATCGCTCGGGACCACCTTCGGCGGCTGGCGGATCGTCCGCACCATGGGGACCCAGATCACCAAGATAGGCCCCACCGAGGGATTCTGCTCGGGCGCCGCTTCCTCGGGCGTCCTCTTCTTCGCCACGCACCTCGGCATTCCGGTCAGCACCACCCATATAATTTCAAGCAGCATCATGGGCGTGGGATCGGTCGCGAGCGTCGGCAAAGTCCGCTGGATTACCGCCCGCAAGATCGTCTGGGCCTGGTTCCTGACCATCCCCATTACCGCAGCCTGCGCGGCGTTGGCGTATTTAGCAGTTTCCAGATTATCGGTGCATCTGTAATAGTTGCTGGTTTTCCGATATCAATGATAAGTGCCCCTGGTGGAGGAACCTCGCTACGCGGGCATTCCCCACCAAGGGCACTTGATATAAGCTAAATTCCCCCACCAAAGGCATTAATATTATTTCTTAATATTCTTGCCCTCCGAAAAAGCCTCCCCCAGAAATCCCCCGACCCCATAGTAAGCCCGGCTCGACGGATCAAACAGCATCGGCTCTATCTTTTTAATTTCGGGATTCCCGTTCTTATCCAGCACCGCCTCGTCGGCCTTGACGTCCTTGATTTCGCCGATGAACATCGTATGCAGCCCCAGGGGGACAACCTTGATGACCGAGCATTCCAGGACAAACGGGAACTCTTTGACGTACGGGGCGTCCACCAGGTCGCTTTTGACCGGCGTGAGCTTCGTTGCGGCGAATTTATCCTCGGACCGGCCGGAAACCATGCCGAAGTAATCCGCCTGCTGCATATATTTTTCCGGCGGGATACTTATCGTAAAGGCCTTGCGGGCCATGATGTTGCCGTAGGTATAGGTTGCCTCCCGGATGGAGATTGAGACGCAAGGCGGCTTGGAACAGCAGATCCCGCCCCAGGCAACAACCATCTCATCCGGCCTGCCGGCAGGATCGTACGAGCCGACAACAAAAACCGGCGTTGGGAAAACGATGGTTTTCGCCCCAAGAGATTTCTTCATAGTTCCCTCCTTAGCAGCTATGGCAGTGGTGGCATCCTTCGGGAAGGCCGAAGCCGTTATGAGTAGTATAGCGATTAATAACCCGATGACGGGCGCAGCGGAACGGTTCATCATGGGCTGCCCCTCCTTATAAATCGTGAGCTGCTCTCCCCCGGTTTATGCCGGGCTTACTTCCAGCGTCTTTACCACTTCGAGGAGTGTTTCGCGGATCGGTATTTTCTGGGGGCATGCCTCTTCGCATGCCCCGCACTGCACACAGTTGGCCGCGTCGGCCTTCCCCATTTTCAGGAAATTGTACCGCATCCGTGCAGTTTTGACATCGTCGAACATATACGCATTATTCAGGATATCGAAATTGCCGGGAATGGCGACACCGCTGGGGCAGGGCATGCAATAGCCGCAGTTGGTACAATTGACCCTTATTTTTGCGCGGTAAATTGTTTTGACCTCTTCGAAGAGCGCCTTCTCGCCTGCCGTCAAAGACTCCGGATATGCCTCTCCGGCTATGCGGCAGTTTTCCACCACCTGCTCCATGGTCGACATGCCGCTCAGGACCACCCCGGCTGCCGGATTATTCCACACGAAACGCAATGCCCATTCGGCAGGGCTGCGCTTTGTTGCGGCCCTGTTCCAGACCGCCTTCACCGCATCGGGAAGTCCGGCGGCCAGGCTGCCTCCGCGCAGCGGCTCCATGATCACCACGCCCATTCCCCGTGCGGCAGCATATTCCAGCCCCTCGCGCCCGGCCTGGTAATTTTCGTCCATGTAATTGTACTGGATCTGGCAGAACGACCAGTCATAGGAATCGACGATCTCCTTGAACGGCTTCACCTCGTCGTGAAAGGAGAATCCGGCGTATCGAATCCGACCGTCGGCGAGGGCGGTATCCATGAATTCGATGACCCCGAGCTCCTTGAGGTGGTTCCAGGAACCCTGCCCGAGGCCGTGTAACAGGTAGAAGTCGATGTGATCGGTCTGGAGCCTATTCAGCTGCTCGTTGAGGTAAAAGTCCATGTCGGCGCGGCTCTTGATGAGCCAGCTCGGGAGTTTGGTGGCGAGGCTGACCTTATCCCGATAGCCGTTCTGCAGGGCCCTTCCCACAAACGGCTCGCTCATCCCTCCCGAATGCGGAGGGAGCGTTCCGTGATAGGGATAGGCGGTGTCGACGTAATTGACGCCGGCATCCACGGCATAGCGCAGCATCTGCGTTGCCTTCTCCTCATCGATCCGATCGAACTTCCCGTCCAGGATCGGCAGCCTCATGCAACCGAACCCGAGAATGGACACCTTTTGGCCGGTCTTTCCGAGAGTCCTATTCAGCATGGTATGCGGCTCCTTATGTATGGTGCGGATTTTAGAGATTGGGGGACGATCCATCAGAATATACCAGAATACACGGTACTCTTTTCCAATGTACCTGAGGTGGCGGAACCTTGCTTCGCGAGTTGCCCATTTAGCCCTGAATTGCAGCCGCCTCCGGCCGAAGCCTTCGCGGCGGCAAAGCCGGGTTGCAGGAGCGGGTATCCTGTACGTCTCTTTCAGCCGCGTTCGTAAATACAGAACAGAAAACACCTTGAGCGCATTGCTTTTTCTTCCGGTAAGCGGTAATTTGATTGTAATAACCGCAAGGATTTAGAACCTTTATTGCGAACTGTTCATGAAGCACCGCCGGGTGAAATCTTTCAGGTGCGATGTTTGCCTTGCTGCAAAGTCACCATCGGGGCGTATTCCGCTGGAAAACGATATTTTTCACCGGCCCTTGACTCGGCTTTTCGTATGACTTATTATACCATCCATAAGGTTTTCCTTTTCGTCGCACACCTCATAAGGCAAGGATGTCCTTATGCAAATGTCATCGTTTTCACTGGATATCATGCCGGGCTTGCATATCCTCCCGGTTTACGGGAACCGCACCGGATCAATCGAACGGGCACCGGGGACAAAAGGCCGGGGACCGATCCGCCGCAAAATAGCGTCCGTAATCCTTTGCCTGTCGCTCCAGCTTTGGCCGGCAATTCCCACCGTGCAATGGACGAGTTCGACATCGGGCGCATGCTGGGTTGACATGGGTTCAAGTACGCTGCGGCGATGGAAACCGCAAACCTCATATATGGAGGCATTTCCCGACTCGCAGCGACAGACGATCGACGGCTTCGGCGGGTGCTTTAACGAATTGGAATGGACGGCGCTGAATACGCTGCCGCCTTCGCTCGCCGACTCGGTGGTCCGGAGTCTTTACGACACGATAGTCGGCTGCAGATACAACTTGGGCCGAATGGCGATCGGGGCGAACGACTATGCGCTCGACTACTATTCCCACGACGATTCGACCGGCGATTACGCCATGTCGTATTTCTCGATCGCCCGGCATGAGGAGTATGTCATTCCCTTTATAAAGGCGGCAATGGCCTGTCGCCCGGACCTTAAAATGTGGGGGTCGCCCTGGACGCCGCCGGCATGGATGAAGACCGACACCAGCTATGCCGGCGGATCAATTACGTGGGACTCCCTGACCCTGACGGCGTATGCGCTGTACCTTGAAAAATGCGTATTTGCCTATCAAGCAGCCGGTTTGAACTTTACCGCGGTCTTTGTCCAGAATGAACCCGAGTGCGCCAGCGGTTATCCTACCTGCACCTGGAGCCCGCAGAACCTCCATGATTTTATCAGGCTCTATCTGGGCCCGAAATTCCGCACGGATAGCGTGCCTGCTCAGATATGGCTTTCAACGATAAACGATACAAGTTTTACCAATGCAGCGGTCCCATCTCTGAGCGATTCAATATGCCGCAGCTATTTGACCGGAATCGGATACCAGTGGGGAGGATATCAGGCAATGGGGACGCAATACAAGCTGTATCCATCCGTGCCCTTCTGGCAGACGGAAACGGAATGCGGCAATGGTGAAAACACCTGGTGGTGGGCGGACACGCAGTACTCGAATCGAAAATTTGCCTTCGACTCGGGAGCAAGGGCATTCTTCGAATGGAACATGGTTCTGGAAAAAAGCGGGATGAGCAGCTGGGGGTGGCAGCAGTCGGCA
The DNA here is from genome assembly GCA_963803935.1 of uncultured Fibrobacterota bacterium. Taxonomy (GTDB): domain Bacteria; phylum Fibrobacterota; class Chitinivibrionia; order Chitinivibrionales; family Chitinispirillaceae; genus BOG-1184. The sequence goes on from CAWDOZ010000078.1 coordinate 17,325, forward strand.
ATGATTTCCATCGATACCGGCCTGAAAAGCGTTACCTGGAATCCGGAGTACTATGTGTCGAAACATTTCAGCTATTTCATTCAACCCGGTGCAAAGTATATAAAAACGAAGGGGACCTATAACGACAGAGTTGCATTTCTCAATCCAAACGGCGATATCGTCATCGTGGTCCGCAATAACCAGGATTCCGCATGTGTCACGGGGATCAAAATAGGAAGCTGGATGTTCCTGCCGACCATTGCGGCTAATTCCTTCAACACCTTTGTTTTCACGGGGCTCAGCTCCCCCCTGACTTCCGTTATTCCCCGACAGCAAGGCGGGAATATCCTCTTGAGCAAGGATGCTATGACCGATGTAAGGATATTTTCGCTATCGGGGAAGGTGCTCTTCTCCGGAAGAAATATCCGAAGAGAAGTTGTTGAATCAAATGTCCATGCATTTCTCAAAGAAGCGCTTGGCGGCAGGGTTGCGCGACAACCCGTAATTATGGTAACGACAAATAGCGGGAGTGTTCCGCGGCGGCAGATTGTGGTGCCCTAAGATCTCCAGGGAAGGCAGCCTGTCTTCGATTGGACCCCGTCGGGCAGGTATTATTTTGAAATCTGCAGTGAATCTCTCTCTATAGAAATGCTGCAGGAAGCCAGGGAGATCGATGGAAACCCGGAAAAATAAGGGCTTTTGCTACAAGGTCGAGCGGGAGAAAATAGCAGAGTACAAGCGGTTGCCTGCAAAGGTTAAGCTCAAGTGGCTTGAGGATATTTTCCTGTTTACGGAAAAGGCGTTGTCGCCGGAGGCAAAGAGGGTGCGGGAGCATTTCAGGAATGGGGAACGGGAAAACCATTGACCCGGAGGTGCCGTTCTGCTTTAAAGCGTTTTGGAAAGCAGGTAATGGTTTTATTATTCGACGCGATCGCGGCCTGTCGGCTGAAGGCGCACCGGATATATTTTCTTTCATGCCAGTAATTCAGGCAGCAGAAGCAATTAATTAAGAGGAATAATATGAAAAATCATACTGAACAACCACGGATTAACATCAGGTGCGTAGTCCTTTGTTCTTTACTATTTCCTTTTCTTTCCTTCTGCGACAGTTTGGAGCTGCAGGAAGCCATTGACGCCTTCGATAATAGCAATTATCATGTTGCCTTCGAAAAATTCAGTCTCCTGGCTAATCAGGGGGATACTATGGCGCAGAATTTTCTTGGGTTCATGTATATCACCGGAAAAGGTGTGCCGATAAATTCCGACACTTCATTACTTTGGTACCGGAAAGCGGCGGATCAAGGATGTGCACACGCAGAATTCAGCCTCGGCTACGAGTACTTCTACGGCCATGGAGTTGGAAAGAGCTATGACATGGCCTATCATTGGTATCGGAAGTCGGCCGATAAAGGCAACTCTTCAGCACAAAATCAACTTGGGTTCATGTACACCAAAGGAATCTACGTTTCGCAGAGCTATGATTCCGCCTTTGAATTGTACACGAAATCGGCGGATCAGGGTGATGCGGAGGCCCAATATATGGTGGGGCAGCTGTATTACGCGGGTCAGGGCGTTTCTCAAAACTATGATTCAGCCTATCGGTGGTACCTGGAGGCGGCAGCGCAGGGGAATGCTGACGCACAGTACTGTCTTGGCAAAATGTTCGACAGTGGCCTCAGCGTTCACCAGAACCATGCTGATGCCGTTGCGTGGTATCGTAAAGCGGCCAATCTTGGCAGTATGGAAGCATTGATCGACCCTGTCGATTGCTACCTCAACAGCAAGGATACACTGAAGGCAATTCAGACCATATCCGATTATCTTACGGATTCTACGATAAAAATAAATAACTTTCACAGGGCGGAACTGCTGTCTAAGAAAAGCAACATCGATTTTGGCATGGGTAATTATAAAGGAGCTATAGAAGCCATAACTGAAGCTATCAAATTCGATTCCGCGAATGCAGACTATTATGATAGCAAGGGGTGGTATTGTTTTTGGTCCGGCAATTGGAAAGAGGCAAAATCGAGCCTGGAAACGGCTCTCAAGGTTGACAGCACTTACAAAAACACCTATTATAATTTGTGTGACTATTATTGGGCCAAGGAGAAAAACAAGAAGCTGGCTTTATCCTGTTTGGAAAAAGCGGTGCAGTGGGAGCTCACCGACTATGAATATAAAAGCCTCTATGACAGCACGAATGACGGACATTTCTTAAAGGGGCTTAACAACACGCCTGAATTCAAAAAGATACTCTTTAAAAAGATAGATGAAACCGTACAGCCCAACAAATAATACTTAGCTATTGCGGTAAAAAGAAACGTCGGATGATTGAGCTTGAAATGCGGGATTCATTGAGGGCGGCCGCCGGTCGCCCTTCCGAAGCCACTATTCAATTGAAGTTTTTCACTGTGTTTTCTACCTAATGTGAGCGTTGCGGGAGTGGGCGAGCGTTAGCCAGAGGCAAACATCGCCGCCCACTTCCGCAGGAAGGGGTGTGTCGGAGACGCGGCTTTGCGCGGCTCCGACCAGGGGAAACCATTGTAAATGGTTTCCCCACCAGAAGCACTTGAATTAAACTCGGTTCCCCCACCAAAAGCCTTAATTATTAGTCGATATATATCTTTTCAACATTCGACACGATCTTCTGGTTTGCCTTATAATTCCTGTACCACTGCGAATATATCGACTGCCGCGTCTGGTTCATGAGCTGACCGATGAGCGACTGGACCGGCGGTGTTCCCCAGGGAAGCGCGGGAGCGGCCGGGCCCTTCCAGAGCGTACGTACCAGATAGTAGCTGCCGTTGTTTTCAAAGATTTTCGAGCGCTTGCCGACCGGCAGGGCAAAGGCAACGGCCGCAACGCGGGTGTTGGCGCCGATACCGGGAATGCGGCTCATGCGGGTGACCGTGTCCGTCAACCCGGAAACGACCATTCCGGAGTCGGTCTTCTTAAGGTTGGCGAGCGGTGCATCCTCGGGTATGCCTGCGGCCCATGCCTCTGCCGCGCTGCGTATGGCCTGGCGGCGAAGCGAATCGACGAGAATGGGGATGATGCGCTGCTTAACCGCGGCAAACGGCGGTATTCCTTTGGCAACCCGCTGCTTCACACTGAAGAGGTAAAACGCCGCCGGGTTTTCCAGGCGTTCGGAGATATTCTCGCTCTCCTTATCGGTACCGAGCAGGAAGTGGCCCAGGCCGGAGACAAAGCCGATTCCCGGGACCGGGCTGGTCCGTGGAAACAGGCCGGTTGAATCGAAAATAAAGGCAGGATCTTTTTGCGCCGCATCGCGGGCAGCCTTGGCAAAGCCGACCTCTTCCATTTTTTTACGGAGCGAGTCCGCCTTTTCCTGCAGGGCATCCAGCGTTTCACCGGTGGGAATGATCTTCCGGAGAATCTGGCTGACCTTGACCATCATGACGCTGTCCCGTTTTTCCCGCTTTTCAACATAGATGAGTTGAATGCCGAGGGGCGTTTTGATGGGGTCGGAGATCGAGCCGGTATCGAGCGAAAAGGCGACGGAATCGAGGGCAGGCGCCATGACGCCGCGTTTGATCCAGCCGAGTTCTCCGCCGTTTTGCGCCGACGCTTCATCGTCCGAGGAAACCTTCGCCTCTTCGGCAAAAGCCTGGGACCGCGGAACATCCTTCTCGCCGAGGATCTTGGTCTTGAGATCGGCAAGTTCCTGGAAATAGGTCTGCTCGTCACGCGGGGTCGGCGTTTTCAGGACCCGCACCGTATAGAGGTCGACCTGTTCATCGGACTTGAACGAATCGCGATGATCGGCGTAGTACTTTGCCGCGGCATCATCCGTAATTTTGGAAAGGTCAACCTTCACCGCATCGTTTTTCATTGCGGCATATTCGAAAACCGCCTTCTCATATTCCGCCTTGAACAGGTATTCGACTTCTACCCGCGACGGCAGCAGGGCGGCGTCGAGAAGCGTTTCAAGTTTCTGGCCGGGCACTATCTGCTGGCTGGCCTGCTGTTCGAGCGAACGAAGGCCGGGGTTGTATTCGTAGGCGCGCGGATCGTTCAGGAACTGGACATACTTGTTCGTATCGAACACGCCGTTTGTCCGGAACATCGAGGCGGTGTCGATTCCTGGAGGCGGATTGTGCACGAGATAATCGAAGACCTCGTCGGCCGACCCGAAAAGGCCGGCTTTCTTATAGAAATCGTTCATGAGGGTCTGGTTGACGGTACGTTCCCACACCTCCATCGGGAGCATGTGCATCTGGTACTGGTCTTCGGATACACCGTGCTCGACTCTCTGGCGTTCGACGTTCACCTCATGATCGAACAGGCTCATCGGGACTTCCTGCCCGTTGATGATCCCCGCGGTTTGCGTTTTCGTCGTCCCCCCGGCGCCGCGATTCATGCCCCAGTTGAGGAAAATGGTTCCGATGACAAACGAAACCAGGATTACTACCATGATCGGAAGAGTCCACTCGCGAATTTTGCTGATCATAGGGGGTTCAATCTGCTCCTTGCTGATTGATGGTTCTTTGGCATCTTATCGCATCGTGCCGCCGACGGTCTGCCGTGGTTTCAGCAGGGCCGCGTAGGCGCTGTTATGGGTTAAAAAACTGATTGCCGTTTTGAGCTGGGCGTCGTCCGACAGTTTCCACTGCCAGTAGAGTTCATCATCCTGGCCGAACTGCCTCGTGAGAAATGCCTCGGTAAGATATTTCTTTATATCGCGCTCGTTGTCCGCTACTGCCCGCTTGCTCTCCCGGGCCAGCATCGAATCGATCGCCGCCGCTGTTTTCTTCAGGTCGCCAAGCTCCCGGTCGGACCAGTTGGGCTTTTCACCGGGGATGATGAATCCCTTCTTCACGGAATCGGCGGAGTCCCGGATTACCTTCGAGGCACGCTTGAACTCCTCGAACTTCGATTGCGCAACACTCTGGTAGGTAAATTTGATGGAGTCGAGATACCGGTAAAAGTCGTGCATGATCTCGTCGTCGATGACGATCCGTTCGGCTCCCACACGGTTTTTCGCCTTCAGCCGGGCATATTCGATGTTTGCAAAGCCGAAAAAAGCGTCCTTGCCGAAAAGCGAGCGTACCACCACGTTGGGCAGTTCCATATGGACCACCGTATCGGGAATGATGCCGCCGCCCCCGAAGACCTTGCGGCCGTTTGCGGTCTGGTAGTGGAGGGTGTCTTTTTTGGCAGGCGGTTTATGTGCGGCACTGTCGGCCCCTGCGCTGTCGCCGCCCTCTTCCGCGTCGTTATCCTCGGTCAATCCTCCGCGCACGCCGTTTTCCGGACGGTTTATGCAGCGTCCCGACGGAGTGTAGTAGTACGCGGTTGTCAGCTTGATATGGTGATCGGGATCCTGGGGAATCTGGAGGACCGTCTGCACCGAACCCTTACCGAAGGTCGTATCGCCGACGATGATGCCGCGATCCCAGTCCTGGATGGCGCCGGTAACGATTTCCGCGGCGCTGGCACTCGCATAATTGACCAGTACCGCAACCGGGATATTGAGCGGCAGCACCGGCTCGTTTTCGGATTTATATTCGTGATCCTGGTCCGGCGTGCGGCCGCGCGTCGACACGAGCAACTTGCCCCGCGGTAAAAACTTTTCCGCAACTTCCTTGGCCTGCGGCAGGAGACCTCCCGGATCGAACCGGAGGTCGAAGACGAGACCTTTGATGTTTCTCTTAACCAAAGCCCTTATCGCCTTCTCGACCGCATCCCCGGCATCCTCCGAGAAGGTGGACAGCGTGATGTATCCTATCGAGCTGTCAATAACACCGTAGTAGGGAACCGGCTTGATCTGGATGATTTCACGGGTGATGGCGTAGTCCATATCCTTGGACTCGCCCTTGCGACGAACGGTTATCGTCACCTTGGTGCCCGGTTCGCCGCGCAATTTTGAAACCGCCTTGTCGATTGAAATGCCGGCGGTCGGCTTGCCGTCGATCTTGATAATCTGGTCGCCGGACTGAATGCCGGCGCGCGATGCGGGCGTCCCGGCGATGGGGGTCTGGACGGTCAGGACCTTGTCGCGGATGGATATCTGTATCCCGAGCCCGCCGAACCGGCCCTCGGTATGCATCATCAGGTCCGCATACTGCTCGGTGTTGAAGTAGGTGGTATGCGGATCGAGAATCCGGATCATTCCGGTAATCCCGTTGTCGATAAGGGTATCTACCTGGATATCTTCGACATATTTCTGGTGGATTGTCAGCGCGATGTTGTCGAGGCGCTGCAGATCCGCGTAAAAATTATCGTTCTGACCGACGGCGTTTGAAACATCGATGAGCAGGCCGGAAAAAACAATGAAGAGAACGGCCATCCCGACGATATGCGGCTTGGCAAAAAACGGGCTTTTATTACTATTTGTACTCATCGTGAACGCTCCAGAAAATCAAATTCGATGAATCGCAACCGGCCCCGGCAGGGGGATTCCCCCGGTGGCCTCGCGACAGATTTCACCCCTTTGCGGCACTGCAAGAAGTGTCCGGAACTACTGAAAATCATTCATGACGACTGCGTTAAAGACAAATTAAAAATAAGGTTTAAAATACATTATGCAATAGAGGTACCCCTTGAATAGCACAAACGGGTCAGCGTGCTCCTCCTGCCGGCGGTTTCCCCTCCCCCCGGAAAATTTTGCCGCTCTCAGCGATGAACTGATCGAGCGAAGCGGTGGGCGACAGCTTGCCGAATAACGGCTTGAGCGTATGGGAATAAACCGGTACCAGACGATTTTCTCCGCTCTCCGCATGCTCGGAAACGGCGATTGCGGCCACGACTCCGCCTCCAACGATGACCGCAACAGCTATCCGCCGCAGGTCGGACGTACCTCCTGCAAGGGTAAGGTTGATGAATAGCAGGATCATCGAGAGCACGGCATCCCCGGCATACTGAAAGCCGTTGGCGACGGCCACATTCCCGGTAGCATAATCGATGTATTCCACCAGGATCGAAAGAGCCAGGAAACAGAGCAGTGCGCAGTTACCGACCACGAGCTGGAGACTGAATCGGGTGGTTCGTCGGACGATAAACCCCGCAACCGCCCACAATCCGGCCCAGAGAAGCGGGACGGTAAGGAAGGGAATCGAGCCGGCAATAAGCGAAGCCAGGGAGGTCTGCTTTTCGGTATCGAGGTGCTGCTGCAGCAGAATTACCCCGATAGTGACGATGAGGCTCGCCACTGCCATTGCCGGGGCAATGGCCCGCCGGGCAAGACTGCGGGGCGAGGGGAGCAGGAGGGTCGGCAGGGCGGGATGGTCGGGCGACCAGAGGCGGAGCACGGTCTTCCCGATGGTTATCCTGTCGCCGGAGCCGGCGCACATAGGGCCGGATAGCCGTTCACCCCTGCCGACGAACGTACCGTTCCGGCTTTCCTGGTCGACAAGCATCCAGGCATCCCCGCCGTCGTCGATAATCAGATGGTGCGGTGAAACGTACGGATCGGCCAGAACGAGGTCATTATCGAGCGACCGGCCGATTCGCAGGGGAAACCGGTCCACCGGATGATACGCCAGGTGTGCGCCGCTCCGCGCGCACTCCTCAATGATCAGCCGCGGCATCGGAGCGCACCCATGAATTTTTTGCAGAAGGCGAGCGCCTTTTCCCGGCTGACGCCCATAAGCTTGAGCTCCACGATCATTGCACGCGACGACTTGTTCACCAGAGCCATTTTGAGCACGACATCGTTGAGCCGGGGGTATTTGCGATACTGCCAGGCGCACATCGTGGACTTCCAGCGGGCACCGGCGATAGAGACAAACCGCGTGATGGTCCGCGGATCATGCAACTCCTGCTTAGCATCAAAGTTCGGAATGTCGGTCTCGGCATACTGCCGCTGCAAAACCCGGTAGAAACGCTCGCGACCAAGGGTCCGGGTTTCAAACCACCGGTAACTGATGTCGATATCGCCGGTGGAGAAATCGGGCGACAGATAGATATCATCGCTGTTCGAGCAGGAGACATTCGAGGTAGAATACATGACATCGGTATCGTGAGGCGATTCTCCCCAGCACCTGAAGAATCCTCCCATTTCGCGCGGGACCAGGCAGTCGCCGAGCGTATCTTCCTTCCATTCGCCGGCTAAGAGCCGGTTCATGTAATCGTCCTGATTATCGTAGAGTTCCTGTTCGATTCTCGACAGAAAATGCACAGAATCCCTCGGCTTCCGCTGCCGGACGGTCGTGACAAGGTTTTCGAGGTACGCTGCCGGAACCAGGAAGCTGATCTCGTTTCCGGCGGTCGAAACATTGATTCCAATCACCGAGCCGGTTGTATTGATGGTCGGGCCGCCGCTCATGCCGGGATTGAGCGAGCCGGAAAAGAGGATTTTCTCGTACAGTGACCCCTCGATAAGGCCGCTATAGGTTCCTTCAATGATGGTCATGCCCAGATCGAGGGGGTTGCCCATCGAGAAGATCCTGTTCCCTTTCTGCATAGGGACAGGGTTGAAGCTGAAGTAACCGTCCCCGGATCGGCCCGACGCTGTAACGGCAAGGTCGTGAACAACGTCGATATCGAGTACGCGAAGAGGTCCGGTTCGTCCGTCCCAGGCGACATATTCGAGACGAAAGCGTCCGGGTTCGATTACCGCATCGGAAACGACGTGGTAATTGGTGGCAATCAGCCCGTCCGCACTTACCGAAAAGCCCGAGCCGATAGCGAATTTTTTGCCCGAGGAGTTATCGATCACCCGAACCTGGAAAACCTGCTTCTGGGAGGCCGAAAAAAATTCATTGGCTCCCCCCCTCCTCGTTTGGCAGCACTCCCGACGCAGGGAAGGAGAGCCCCGAGGAAGATTGTGGATATCAGGAGGAATCTTGAGGTCATTGAAAAATTCCTGTGGAAGGCACTCGGTACTCCCCTTCGGCCCTGCCCGACAGCATCGGGGGCCTTCGCGGCACTGCTTCGCGAAGGTACAGCGAAGCAATTTCGGAGCCGTATCCGGGGCACCCGGAAACGGGGAGTGCTCCGGAATGCGCGATACCCACGGAGCGGAAAAAGTATACGATCTAGAGCTTAAGCCATGCAACAGGGCAATCGGATAGCCGGGAAGATGGACGATAAAGTAATTTTATTTAAGGTCTAACCGTTTGGCGGACAATCCGTACCGCATGGAATTGCCGGGCGTCTGCACCCTGCACCTGCAGGCAGTGCACCTTGCTGCACCGGCAATGATAAGAAATTAAAATAAAGGACAGCTTCGGGTCATGAGAGTATGCGAGGAGTGCGGGTGCCGCGTAGCAACCATTCATTTTATGCAGATTAACGGTGCCGATCAGAAATCGCTTTTTTTATGCGAGGATTGCGCCAGGAATCAGGGTATCCCCGTTGCGGCCGAAGACGCCGCAGACGAGACCTCCCCTGGTGACACCGTTGGCGCTTCCGGAAAAGTTGACCGTGAGTGTCCTTCATGCGACATGGCGCTTTCGGAATTCAGCCGCACCGGTTGTCTCGGGTGCCCGGAGTGCTATATAGCCTTTGCTCCAGATATCGAAGCGCAGCATCGGGAGGTCCATGGATCCGACCCCTATACCGGGAAAAAGTACAGCGCCGCGGTTTTTGCAGAGCGTTCGGGCGATCTGACAAAGCTTGGAGTGGAACTTGCCGCCGCCATAAAAAATGAAGAGTTTGAGCGTGCGGCGCTGCTCCGTGATGCCATACTCAATCTGCACCGGCCGGAGCATGAATGACCGGGAAGCGGAGGGATGACAGCGGCAGTCGCCTTGCCTCACCGGAGTGGCTTTCTGCAGCCGGGCCGGACTCTGAAATTATCCTTTCATCAAGGGCCAGGCTTGCCCGGAATGTTGCGGATCATCGTTTTACTCCCAGTGCTTCACCCGGCGAACGCGGTGAAATTTTTGGCGAAATCGCCTCCTCTTTTGCAAAGGACTCGCACCTTGCCGAATTTGACCGCATCGATTTCAGCACCGCGACGTCCCTGAGCCGCCGGCTTCTGGTGGAAAAGAGGATCGCGAGCCCGGAACTTCTGGCCGGGCAGGGGGTCCGCGGGGTAGCATGGAGCGGTACGCCATTCGCTTCCATCATGATCAATGAGGAAGACCATCTTCGCATTCAGTGCATAGAACCGGGGTGCAATCCTCTCAGTGCATGGAAGAGGGCCGATGAAATAGACGACCGGCTGGGCGGCAACCTTAAATATGCTTATACCGAGCATCGGGGATATCTTACCTGCAGGCCCGAAAATTCGGGGACCGGTTTGCGGATCTCCTTCCTCATGCACCTGCCGGGCCTCGTGCTGACCAGGGCCATCGAATCCGTTCTTTCCGGGGCGAGCAGAATGGGAATCGCAAGCAGGGGATTTTTCGGCGATCACGAGGTCATCGGCAATTTTTTTCAGCTTTCGTCCGGTGCCTCCTCCGCCCCGGACGAAAACGCCTGCATTGAAGCGGCGCAGAGGGTTATTCTGGAAGTTGTTGCCCACGAGCGCTCGGCGAGGCGGCGGCTGCTCAAGGATGCGCGGATCGAGTTGACCGATAAGGTTTTTCGCGCCTGGGGAATCCTGCAGCACGCGAGGATGCTTTCAGTGGCCGAATTCATGAATCTCTCGTCTGCCCTCCGGCTGGGCATCGAATGCGAAATCCTGCCGGGGAAAGCACCTGACGAGCTTAACAAGGCGCTTATCCAGGTGTTGCCCGCGCATCTTCAGCACCGCGCTAAAAAAAGACTCAGCGAAACCGATCTTGCCATCATGCGGGCCGAAGCGGCAAGAACTATGATTCTGCGAAAAATACGAAAACCTCGTACGGAGACGTAATATATGAAGTTCGACCGACATGGAAGAGCGGAAGGGGTAAATCAATGATGAATGGAATGTTTACCGATCGCGTTAAAAAAGTGATGCAGATCGCCCGGGAGGAATCCATCCGGCTGGGTAACGACTACGTGGGAACGGAGCATCTGCTTCTCGGCCTCATCAAGGAAGGTGACGGCGTGGCTGTGGCGGTGATGCGCAGCATGGGAGTCGACCTCGACGATCTATCGGCTACTATAGAGAAGACGATCACCTCAAGCGGCGGCATGATGACCATCGGCCAGATGCTGCCCTTTACGCCGCGGGCGAAGAAGGTGCTGGAGATCGCCGCGAATGAGGCACGGTCCATGTCGCACAAGTATATCGGCACCGAACACCTGCTGCTGGCGCTCATGAAGGATACCGAGTCGGCGGCGGCGAACGCCATGGCGGCATCCGGCCTCGACTACGAACGCGTCAAGGAGGAGATCAACCGGGTCCTGCGGGGCGGAGAGTCGCCCGGCGCGGCGAAGGAGAAGAGCAAAACGCCCTTTCTCGACCATTTCGGCCGCGACCTGACCGCGCTTGCGCGCGAAGGAAAGCTCGATCCGGTTATCGGCCGCGAAAAAGAGATCGAACGCGTCGTGCAGATCCTCTCCCGCCGCAAGAAGAACAACCCGGTGCTTATCGGCGAACCCGGCATCGGCAAGACCGCCATCGTCGAGGGGCTTTCGCAGAAGATCGTCGAAAAGAACATTCCGCAGGTACTCGAAAACAAACGGGTGATCAACCTCGACATGGCTTCCATGGTCGCCGGAACCAAATATCGCGGGCAGTTCGAGGAACGCCTCAAGGCCCTGATGGTCGAACTCGAAAAAAATGAAAATATCATCATCTTTATTGACGAGCTGCATACCATCGTCGGCGCCGGCGGATCCGAGGGAAGCCTCGATGCCTCCAATATTTTCAAACCTGCGCTGTCTCGCGGAGAGATCCAGTGCGTAGGCGCCACGACACTCGACGAATACCGTAAATACATCGAAAAGGACGGGGCCCTCGCCCGGCGATTCCAGACCATCATGGTCGATCCGCCGAACGTCCCGGAAACCATCCAGATCCTCGCCGGGCTGCGGCACCGCTACGAGGACCACCACAAGGTAACCTACAGCGAGAAGGCGATCGAAATGGCGGTGAAGCTCTCCGATCGCTATATCTCCGACCGGTTTCTTCCTGATAAGGCGATCGACATTATCGATGAGGCGGGAGCCCGCAAGCGGCTTTCCAGCATGGAAATTCCGAGCGAAATCCGCGATATCGAAAAGGAAATTGCCGACGTGGTAAAGGAAAAGGAAACCGCGGTCGAGCAGCAGGAGTTCGAGCGTGCGGCAAAGCTTCGCGACAAGCAGGAGAAGCTGAAAGGCACGCTTCTCGAAAAAAAGGCGCTCTGGCGCAAATCGAAGGCCGAGGAGCGACTTCTGGTCGACGAGGCGACTATCGTCGAAGTGGTTGCGACCATGACCGGCATTCCGCTCTCCCGCCTTGCCGAGGCGGAATTCGAAAAAAATCCTGCACCTCGAAGACGAACTGCGCCAGCGCGTTATCGGGCAGGACCCGGCGCTCAGCGTGGTTGCGCGAAGCATCCGGCGATCGCGTGCAGGGCTGCACAATGCACGCCGCCCTATCGCTTCTTTCATTTTCCTCGGGCCTACCGGGGTGGGCAAGACCGAACTTGCCAAAACGCTCGCCCGTTCGCTGTTCGATTCCGAGGACGCGCTCGTGCGCATTGACATGTCGGAATACATGGAAAAATTCGCGGTTTCACGGCTCGTCGGCGCCCCTCCGGGATATGTGGGCTACGAGGAGGGCGGCCAGCTTACCGAAAAGATCCGCAAGAAGCCGTATTCGGTTATTCTTCTGGACGAAATTGAAAAGGCGCACCCGGATGTGTTCAACCTGCTGCTGCAGATTCTCGATGACGGCATCCTGACCGATTCCTACGGGCGTCACGTGAATTTCAGGAACACCATCATCATCATGACCTCGAACGCGGGTACGCGCGACGTCAAAAAAGCCGGCACCGTCGGGTTCGGCAAGGCGACCAGCGAAACAGATTACGAGTCCATGAAGTCCAAAGTGATGGACGAGCTGAAGAGAATATTCAATCCCGAGTTCCTGAACCGGGTCGATGAAACCGTGGTTTTCTTCGCTCTCGGGAAAAAGGAGATCGCCCAGATCGTCGAAATCCAGCTCCGGGATGTCCAGAGCCGCCTGACGGACCGCAATATCACCCTGGAGGTCTCGCAGGAAGTGAAGAACTATATCGTCGACAAGGGTTTCGATCCGTTACTGGGTGCCCGCCCGCTTCGCCGGGCAATTCAGCGGCTTCTCGAAGACCAGCTTGCGGAAGAGTTCCTGAATGACCTGTTTCACGATCACGATACCATAAAGGTAGAACTCAAGGATGATGCGATTGTTTTTGTGAAGGTATCCCCAGCTCAATGAGCTGCCTGAACAGGCCGTCAGTGTTCCCCGGGCGGGGGGATCGACCGTTATCATCGTTTCAGCATGCACCTCCGGCAGCGGTTTGCCGGAGTGAGGGATCTTCGGATTTTACCTGCCGGCTCCTGCGCGTGAAATTTTCATCAAAGGTTGTTATAGCGCTATGAAATTGCGTCTGGCAGCGGTACTGTTTCTCACCTTCCGGATAGCCGCGGTCCTTGCCGCCGGCAGCGGGGCGGCTGCAGCAGGTGCGGCGACCGATACAACGGTCGCCCCGAAAACCTCCGGCCCGTCTGCAATGGCCGATTCCGCAGCCCCTTCCGGAGCCGCGACCCGCGATACCGCCTCTTCAGCGACCACGGCGCGCGATACCTCCGCAGCCTCCGGGGAAACGGCATCTTCCTCACCGAAGCACGCCAAGCTGCTCGATACACTGGTCATAAAGGGACTTGCGGTCAACTCCGCAAGCGTTGTCCGCAATAATGTCGGCTTCCGGCGGGGCTCAAAGCTTACCCCCGGCGAGGTGAAGGATGCCATTAAGAAGCTTTACGGTCTGGGACTGTTCCGCTCGATCGATATATTTGTAACCGCCGAAACCGATTCCACCGCGTCGCTCCTCCTCTCGGTCGAGGAGTTCCCCCTGTGCGAGGGTATCGAGTGGAGCGGACTGAATAAAATCAAGCAGAAGGACCTGGAGGAAAAACTGCCGCTCAAGCGCGGACAGATCGTCACCGACAACGCGCTCTTCCGTGCCAGGGCCTATGTTAAGGATGAATATGCCGAGAAGGGATACCTGTTCGCCGATGTCGCGATAAGCGAGGTTCCGGGAAAGGCACCCGGCAACGTTCTCCTGAAGATCAAGGTGAAGGAGGGCAACGCACTCCGTATCAAGCATATCACCTTTCTGGGAAATGTCGAAGTTCCCGCGAAAAAGCTCCTGAGCAATTTCAAGACCAAGGAAAAACGGTGGTGGCGCAGCGGAGAGTTCAAGGAGGAGGAGTACCGGGCGAATCTCGATACGCTGGTGATGTACCTCAACGACCTCGGGTACCTCGATGCCGCTATCGTCAAGGACAGCATCCGCTATTCCGGTTCGGACATTTTCCTGTACATCACCATCTCCGAAGGCCGCAAGTCCTATGCGGGAAAGTTTACCTTTTCCGGCAATTCGATCATGGCAACCGATTCGCTGTCCAACAAGATCGTTCTCCGGGAAGGCAAGCCGTTCCAGAAAAGCAAATATGAGATGTCCAAATACTTCATCGAAAACGCCTATCGGGAAGAGGGCTACCTCTGGGTGCAGGTCGATGACCGCAAACGGTACCGGGGCGATACGGTCGATGTCAACTTCACTATCGAAGAGGGAAAACCGGCTATCGTCCGGAAGGTCGACATAAAGGGAAATTACAAGACCCGCGAGAAGGTCATTCGCCGCGAGATCGACCTCTTTCCGGGGCAGCGATACCGGCAGTCGCTCCTGATGTCGAGCCGCCAGCGGATCATGGCCCTGAACTTCTTCACCGATGTCAAGCCCGACATCAGCCCGAACTCCGACGGCACCATCGATGTCGTTTTCGACATCACGGAGAAGGAAAACATCGGGACCTTCCAGGTAGGCGCGGCCTACAGCCAGGTCGACGGATTCGTGGGAACGGTCTCACTCGGCATTCCGAATTTCCGCGGGGAAGGCGAAGACCTGAAGGTGGACGTCCAGTACGGCACCAACCGCCGTGCCATCGACCTCGGGTTCAAGGAGCCGTACGCCTTCGATACGCGGACCTCCCTTTCGGGCGAGGTGTTTTACAACTGGAGCGTTCCGATCCTCGGTTCCACCATTCCGGATACCATGCAGAGCGTGGGGTTCGAGGTCGGCGCCGGCCGTTCCAACCTTCCCTGGCCGGACAACCACTGGTCGATCGATGGATCGTATCGTCTGAGTTACGAAATGTCAACGTATTATGCCGACACCACATCTTCGGCCCTTGTCAAGGTACTGCGCGACGGTATACTGAGCCGCCTCTCGGCATCGCTCATGCGCTACGATCTCGACATGCCGCAGTTCCCGAACAGCGGGTCCAAGCTGCTCATCATGCCGCAAATTGCGGGTATCGGCGGCAATTTCGATTATTTCAAGGGAACGGTAGAATACGACTATTACTTCCCGCTTCTTTCCCGGCTGGTGCTCGGGTCGACTTCCAAGTTCGGCGTAATCGGGTCGATCGATAACGGCCCGGTGACGATCACGCGCATGGACCTTTTCAAAATCGGCGGCGTCTACGGAGACGCCAACCTGCGCGGGTACAGCGAATATTCCATCGGCGGTTTCTACAGCGCCCCGGAGTATGGCCTGTCGATGTTCGCCTCGACGCTCGAACTCAGGTATACCGTTCTCCCCCAGACGCTCTACTTCGGCCTGTTCACGGATGTCGGCAACACCTGGTCGAGCCTCAATCAGATCGATATGGGCGACCTGTACCAGGGCGTCGGCTTCGGTATCAGGGTCAATATTCCCATGATGGGCATCCTGGGCTTCGATTTCGGCTTCCCGCTTGAAGCAAATCCGAAGGATGTGTTCGGCAGCAAACCGGGCTCGATGCAGTTGCATTTTCTCATGAATAAGGGGTTTTAATAAAAGGCAGAAAAAAGTCAAAAGTTATAGATACTTTGGTCAACGAGGGCTATCGTTTATTTTTTTGCCGGCACGGGCTCAAGGATTCCAGCATCTTTAATCAGACTCAATGAAATAACTATCTTTCCTACGGGTACACCGGATGTGCCCGCAACCATAAGGAGGTTTCATGCGTAAAAGCATTATTATTACGGCAATTGCACTGGGCGTCGCTGCGATGTCCGCTTCGGCACAGATGAAACTCGGCTATATCAACTCCGAGGTCATCCTTACTAAATATGAAGGCGCCAAGGAGGCTGCGGAAAAACTCCAGAAGGAACAGGCCAAGTGGGAACAGGAAGGGTCTCAGCGCCAGAACAACCTGAAGGCGCTCAAAGACCAGATCGACAAGCAGAGCCTGCTCCTCTCGGCCGAGCGCAAAAAGGAACTCGAGGATTCGCTCCAGTCGAAATATATCGCGTACCAGCAGTTCCTGCAGGACAAATTCGGCCAGAAGGGCGAGATCTACGCCAAGAATGAGGAGTTGAGCAAGCCCATCGTTGAAAAGATAAACAGGATCATCGAAAAGATCGCGAAGGATGAGAATTTCGATTTCATCTTCGATGCCCGGGCAGGCGGCGTTGTCTATGCCATGGCAAAGTACAACCTGACCGACCGCGTCCTGATGCTCCTGAATAAGGAGAAATAGCCTTGAAGCTTTCGGCTATTGCCGCACAGATTGACGCTTCATTGCCTCCGGGAACCGGCGATCTCGATATTTCCGCAATCGTCTCACCCCAGAGTGCCGATGAGCACCACCTCACCTTTGTTGCACGGAGCGAATTCCGCGCAGCCGCCGAAGTTAGCCGCTGCGCGGCAGTGATCGTGCGCCGGGGAGAGCCCATCCCGGGCAAGATCTCGCTTGAAACCGACAACCCGTACACTGCCTACGCCAGGGTGGCACAGCTCTTCGAGGATGTCGACTCCCCCTGGGGAGCGGGCATCCACCCCTCCGCGTTCATCGACCCGACGGCAGCGGTGGCACCATCGACTGCAATCGGACCGCTCACCGTTATCGGCGCCGGGGTTACCATTGGCGCCGAAACTACGATCGGCGCCGGGTGCGTGATTGAAACCGGGACCACCATCGGCGAAGAATGCCGCATCGATTCCGGCGCGGTCATTCGCCGGCAGTGCACCATCGGCAACCGCGTGATCATTCAGTCCGGCGCGGTAATCGGAAGCGAAGGATTCGGTAACGCTCGCGAAAACAATCGCTTCATAAGGATTCCCTGTTTCGGCACGGTCGTCATCGAGGACGATGCCGAAATCGGCGCCGGGACCACCATCGATCGCGGTAACTTCGAGCCGACCGTCATCCGGCGCGGCGCAAAGCTCGACAACCTGATCCATATAGCGCATAATGTCACCATCGGATTCGATACCGCCATTGCCGCGCAAACCGGCATTGCCGGCAGCACCACCATCGGCGACCGGGTGATCATTGCCGGCCAGGTCGGGCTCACCGGGCACATCGAGGTGGGCAACGATTCCTTCATTGCCGCAAAGGCGGGCGTCGCAAAGGACGTCCGGCCGGGCGAAAAAATCACCGGTTACCCTGCCCGGAACCTGATGACCATGAGAAGGATCGAGGCGTGCCAGGCGCAATTGCCGGAATTATTGAAAGAAGTGAAGAGATTGCGGAAAGAAATTGAAGAATTAAAAATAAAAGATAAAAAAGGATAGAAGCTTTTGGTGGGGGAACCATTTACAATGGTTCCCCCTGGGCTGAAGCCGCGCAAAGCCGCGTCCTCAGCCACACCCCCTCCTGCGGAAGGGGAAGGCGATGTTTGCCTGAAGGCAAACGCTCTTCCCCTCCCGCAACGCCCTCTTTTAAAGTAGAAAACACATAAAAAGGCTTTAAAAAAAATCTTATTGATTTCCTGAGGCCTGAGGACTGAGGCCTGAAGCCTTCTTCATTCACCCCTGCAACGACTCCGTTTCGTAGAAAAAAAACATAAGGGATTTTGCAAACCCGTAGAGACTCAAATTGTTGAGCTCTTTTTAATCTCTTTTGACGTTGCGTTAGCGAGGACAGAGGGTGACTGCTGAAGCGAAGCGAGGCAGGCAGTCTGGTGAGCCACAGGCGCAAAGCGCCGCATGGCTCTCCAGACCGGCTCGGCTTCGCCGAGAGCCCGGCGGAGGCGCGCCGTTGGGGTGCCCTTCAGGGCACCCCAACGGAACGCCCAGAAGTTGACTTTGTATTCCAGCCTTACAATCAAACTCCATTAATTCTTATTGTTATCGTGCCGCTTCAAATAATTAATCCGCGCCTGTACCCTGTCCCGCTTGCCATACCAGACCAGCAGTGCTTCCTTGTCCGGGCGGGCCGCCTTCTTCAAGGCATCTACCTGGCAGGCGATGACGCGCATAGCCCTTGACAGGTCGTGAGAGGTCATAGCTGCGATATGGGTGGAATCGAGTTCCACATGGATTTCGGGCACTTCCACCTGTAAATAGTCGAGCCGCGAGAGCACCCGGACCCGAACCGCATGCCATTGCGCCAGGGCATCGAGATCCGGCGGCACAATTGTTTTCAGGTTTTTTATCTGATTCTCGGCGATGTGCTTCAGGTCGAGCAGATCCTGCAGGCTTCCGGAAAGGATGATCGAAGTATCGAGGCCGTAATGCAGCAGCGGCCAGGAAACCTTGAGGTTAGCGATCCGACCAAGGACGACCGCCTTTAGAGAGCGCCATTTTTCCATGGCAGCGGAGGAGTCGTTGGCATGGTGGTTCAATAAGACATTAATCCGCTCGTCGATGAGGTACTTTGCATCGATCAGGTCCGGGAGGCTTACCCTCGTCGCCTTTGTGGAGTCGAGGTTCTTTATCCCATCCACGGTAAGGGAATAGGCTTGCAGGAAAAAACATCCAACGCCGAGCATTATAGCCGCAAATTTCATGCTGTCTCCGTCGCCTTGCCTTCGGCGATCTCCTGCATGGTTAAATTGCCTTACCGGTTACGAAGAAAAATATACAACTTCGATCTTTTCCCATGTTTTATCTGTTTTTTCGGCTCTCTCACCTGCCCGCTCGCCTCACCCCCGACCCCTCTCGACCTTTCTCTCCTGCCCGCTCGCCTCACCCCCGGCCCCTCTCGACCTCTCTCACCTGCCCGCTCGCCTCACCCACAGCCCCTCTCGACCTCTCTCACCTGCCCGCTCGCCTCACCCCCGGCCCCTCTCCGCACGCGGAGAGGGGAGAATGGGGGATTCAGTAGAGGGTTTCCCTGTTTTTTCTACCCTGAAAGAGGGCGTTGCGGGAGGGGGAGGGCATTTGCCTATTGTTTGGCTTTTTTTGCTTTTAAAATACCTCTCTGATAGGAGAGGTCCGGCCGCTTTGGGCCGGGGTGAGGTTCCCCCTTCCGCAGGAAGAGGTGTGCCAAAGCCTCCGCAGCCCGGCTTTGCGGGCGCGGAGGCTTTGGCCAGGGGAAACCGCCGCAGGCGGTTCCCCCACCAAAGGCTGTTATCCTGGCATATTACCCCAATTTTCTAAGTTTCCGGCCCCTGAGACCCGTAAAATTTTGTATTTTATGCTCTTGAGTTACCCTGAACAGATGAAATCACCGTAAGATTGATGAGAGAAAGGATTTTCAATACTATGGGAATGCAGCATACGATCGGCCGAAGTATCTCCCTGTCGGGAGTAGGCCTTCAAACGGGTGTTTCCGCGACCGTAACGCTTCATCCGGCGCCGGAAGATTACGGTATAAAGTTTATCCGGACCGATATAGAGAACTGCCCGGAGATAGAAGCGGACATCGATAATGTCGTCGACCTCCGCCGCGGAACCGCCGTGGGCAAAAAGGACATTACGGTCCACACCACAGAACACTGCATGTCTGCGCTCTGCGGGATGCAGATCGACAACTGCCGCATCGAAGTGCATGCCCCCGAGCTGCCGCTCATGGACGGCAGCGCCCTGCCCTACGTTGACCTGATCCAGGAGGCGGGCGTCATCGAACAGCGGGCAATGCGTGAGTACATTACCATCGACGATCCGATAGTCTATACCAAGGGGGACGTCGCCATCGGCATTCTTCCCTCACAGTCATTTTGCGTGACGGTCATGATCGATTACAAGCATCCTGCCCTGGGTGCCCAGCATACGACCCTTTTCAGGATCGACGACTATGCCAGGGAGTTCGCCCCCGCACGTACCTTCTGCTTTCTCTCCGAAGTGGAAGCGCTTCGGGAGCAGGGACTCATCAAGGGCGGAACGCTCCAGAGCGCCGTCGTGGTCCAGGATGTCGACCTGACCGATGAGCAGATGGCCGGCCTGCAGTCCATGTTCGTCGAGCAGGGGCCGGTTTACCGGGGCACCAACGGATTCCTCAACAATGTGGAGCTCCGCTTTTTCAACGAACTCTGCCGGCACAAGGTGGTCGACCTGATGGGCGACCTGTATCTCCTGGGCAAGCCTGTCCTGGGGCATATCCAGGCGGCACGGACCGGACATGCGGCCAATATCGCGCTGGCGAAGATGATCAGGGCCTATGTCAATGGCCGGAAGGAAAAAATGGGGGGATCGGCGATCAACTGGCAGGAGATCATGTCCATGCTCCCCCACCGCTACCCGTTCCTCATGATCGACAAGGTAGTGACGATCGATCCGGGAAAGAGCATCGTCGCCCTGAAGAATGTCTCGTTCAACGAGCCGTTTTTCCAGGGCCACTTCCCGGCAAACCCGATCATGCCCGGGGTGATGCAGATCGAGGCCATGGCACAGGCCGGCGGCATCATGGAACTCTATGCGCGCAAGCTCAGGTCCAATACCCGTACCCAGGACCAGACAATCCTCTTCATGGGCATGGATAAGGTCCGCTTCCGCGGCATGGTGCGGCCGGGCGACATCCTGCGGATCCAGGTGACCATGCTCCAGAACCGGCGCGACACCATGCGCTTCAGGGGTGAGTGCTTCGTCGACAACAAGCTTGTCTGTGAGGCAGAGCTCATGGCCATGATAACCAGTAAAAAAATGCAGGGATAGCGAGGGGGAAACGTGGCAGTTGCAATTCATCCGACCGCCATCATCGACAGCCGTGCGCAGCTCGGGACCGACGTTTCGATAGGTCCCTTTACGGTTATCGAGGGCGACGTAGAAATCGGTGACCGGTGTACGATCGCTTCACATGTCGTCATCGCCGAGTACACCCGCATGGGCCGGGAGTGCCGGATTTTCAGCGGCGCCAACATCGGCCAGATTCCGCAGGATGTCAAATTTGCGGGCGAGAAGACCTTGTTGCGGATCGGCGACCGTACGACGGTTCGCGAATACTGCACGCTCAACCGGGGAACCGCGGCGTCGGGCGAAACGGTGATCGGCAACGACTGCCTGCTCCTCGCTTATTGCCACGTGGGGCACGACTGCATTATCGGCGACCACTTCATAAGCTCCAACAACCTGGCCATGGCAGGGCATGTGACCGTCGGGAACCATGTGACAATCGGCGGGGTATGCGGGCTCCACCAGTTTACGAGGATCGGCGACTACAGCATGGTGGGCGCATTTTCTTTTGTCACGCAGGACATTGTACCCTTCGCGCTCACGGGCAGCGACCCGGTCCGCATCATCGATATCAACCGGGTGAAGCTTGAACGATGCAGCTTCACACCCGAGCGGGTGACCGGGATCAGGCGCGCCTTCCGGGTGCTCTTCCGAAGCGGCCTGCAGCTCGATGCTGCACTTGCCGAGCTCGCCGATAAATTTCCCGGCAATGAGGATATCGAAAAAATCGTCTCGTTTGCACGCACCGGCAAACGCGGCCTGCTCCGCATGCAGAACAATACCCCGGCATTGTAATACCGCAAAACTACGGAAGCGATATTCGCGCGATCCGTGGACCGCCGAAGGCCTGCCCGTCCTCCCACATGGAGGTATTGCCGCGCAGGAAGGCGTCGAGGGTCAGCCCCATTGCCAGCGGTGTCCGCATTTCAAACGGAATTCCAAGGTCCTCACAGGTCATGACCGGCACATGGGTGAAATACGAGGCGAAACACTTCGTGAGCGCGGCATTGTTGGCCCCTCCCCCTGAGATGATGATGGCCTCGGGAAGCGAATCCTTGCGGAATGCCGAGCGAAAGAAATCGTAGGCTGTGCGGGCGGTGAGGGCCGTCAGGGTCGCCAGTTTGTCGTTTGGAGCCAGGGTCAGGATGCCGGATTTCTGGAGGAGCGGATCGAAGAGTTCGATAGAGGCCTCCTTGGGAGCCTCGGTAAGGAACCAGGGCGAGGTGGCGAGCGCATCGAGCGTATTGATGTCGATGGTACCGGCGGCCCCCCGCTCCCCGTCACGGTCAAACCCCTCCGGAAGCTGCATTTCGCGGGCGCACCGGTTGATAAGGCAGGTACCCGGCCCGGTATCCGAATCGAGCAGGCAGCGACCGCGCGCGAGGTCGAGCACGGTCATGTGGGACAGGAGCCCGATGTTAAGCAGGATGACACTGCCCGTAAACTTGCGGGCAATGAGGAGATCGCCGGTTATAAAGGGCGACGGGAGGCTCGCCCCTGTCAATAGGTGATACCTGAGAAAATCGGAATAAACCGGCAGTTCGAGGGTATCGGCCATGAGCTGCGGATCGCCGAGCGACAAGGTCCAGCGCCTGAACGGCGCACTTTCTCCGGTTAAGCCCCTGAAAATAGTCAACTGGTTGAGCGCAATTAAGTGGGGAGTACGGAGCGCCCGCGGCACCCCGGCGAGAACCGCCTTCGCCCCATCGATACAGAGCTGGGTAATTTTGGTTTCGAGCCAGGCGAGGTCCTGGACAAGGATCGCCTGCCTGGTGCAGCTTTCGATGAGCGCTGCCACGCGCCCGGAATACGGCAGCACGGTGCTGGCGATGATTTCCCAGGAGTCGGGGTGGTTGATATAGTAGAGGCAGTGGATGCCGCTCCCCTCCCCGCCCGCAGAGATGGCCAAAATCCGGCGCTGCTTGATTTTCTGCATTTTCCGATGGAACTGCACAGGCATGTACGTTATTCCGGCGATGATAGAGGGTTTAATCATTATTAAAATAGTTACTGCTCAGGTGGGGGAACCGTTATAAGGGCCTCTGGTGGGGGAACCGCCTACGGCGGTTCCCCCTGGTCGGAGCCGCGCAAAGCCGCGTCTCCGACACACCCCTTCCAGCGGAAGGGGAAACCTCACCCCGGCCCAAAGCGGCCGGACCTCTCCTATCAGAGAGGTTTTTTAAAAGCAAAAAAATCCCAACCATTGGCAAACGCCTTTCCCCTCCCGCAACGCTCTCTTTTTGGGTAGAAAAAACATTGAAGAATTTGTGGAGGCCATCCGCAGGCGCCCTTTAGCCTGTTCTTAAATTAAAATTTTTCTTCACCCTTATTAAATTTCATATCCTCACTTCATTTGACTTGCCCTGTTTTTTCTACCTCATGAGAGCGTTGCGGGGGTACGCGAGCGTTTGCCAGAGGCAAACGTCGCCGCGTACCTCCGCTGGAAAGGGTGTGCCTGAAGACGCGCTTTGGCGGCTTCAGGCCAGGGGAAACCCGCAAAGCGAGGTTTCCCCCTCATAAGCATTTGACTTTGCCTTTTTATTTCCCGGCCCGCGGATGGATTAATTTTATAGTATGAAATCTTTTTTGCCGGTAACTATCTTCCTCATTTGCCTTATCGGCCCATTCGCTGCCTTGCCTGCCGTTAATCCGGGCGATACCGGCGTCGATCCGAATAGTTCAACGGCTATAAATCCGCCCGATTCCCTTGAGCAACTCCCACCAACCGGCGCCGGCGCATTCTCCACCCCGTTCTCCACCCCCTGCATTTTCATAGACGAAACCGGCTTTATGAAGGAGTCGCCGCGGGCGTCGGCCAAAACCATACTCAGATTGCTCAAGGGTGACGTTCTGTACTACCTCAACGAAACCACCAACGGCTGGACGAAAATTCAGATGAACGATTCCATTGACCCCAAGTGCTGCGCGCGGTGCAACTGCAGGTTGATAGAGGGCTGGGTAGTGCGAAGTTCGATAAAGCTGGATGCTGCGGCCTCGGTCGACAGCTTATCCGACGCCGCGGTCCGGGGCAGAGCGTGGGTCCGGAACCATTATGCCGCAGCGGGGAAATTCAAGGACGTCATGATCCAGGGGACGGTCGCGGCGGGCATGAGCGACGCGGCGGTACGGGGCGTGTTCGGCGAACCCGAAAGCGTCAAACGCACAACCGGCAGCTTCGGCGTTCATGAACAATGGGTTTACGGAGGCGTTTCGTTCTTTTTTGCCAATGGCGTGCTCAAGGGGTGGAAGGAGTAAGCTCCCCCCCTTATATTCCCCCCGCACGCGGAGGAAAAAGAGCCCCCCCCTCGATCCCCCCGCACGCGGAGGGAAAGAAACCTGCTTTGCATTTCCCCCACAGGCGAGGGCAAGGGAGCCACCCTATGTTTATCCCCCGCACGCGGGGGAACAGAAACCAGCCATATGTACGTTCCTTTGCGGACGCAGGAGAATTCATGCTCCCTCAAAGGAGAATTGACAGCGGAATCCGAGGAATTGAAGACCATAAGAAAGAAAATTAATCACCATCCATATCACCAATCAAGAGATAATTCACATTACCACCGATCACCCTGCGCGGTTTAGAGCCGGCTAAAAAAAAACAAGTGCCACATCATTCTCCCTATTCATTTCCGCTTACCTGAGAATCAGCAGCGGCCTCGTTATCGGAGCTTTTCCGTCTCCAAGGAACTGCAATACATAAACACCCTTTGCCAGGTTATCCGTTGAAATTACCGCCGGTCCCGGACCCTGCTGCCGGATGGACCGTACCACGGTGCCGTTCAATGAAATGATCGAGAGGACCCCGCTTCCCTTACTGTTCTCCAGGAAAGCATTTCGTCCCGGCGAATATTCCGGGACGGGCAGTACCGACGTCACGCCGACCGCTACCGCCCCCCTGGTGAAATCGATGCTTCCGGTTCCGCCCCCGGCCTCCACGAGAAGCCTGGCTTCTTCCATTTTCCCGATTGTCAGGCCTAACAAGTCCCACTTCTTAAAGTGCCCGGAAATGGAAATGTGCCCGCACTGGCGGGCCGTCTGCCGGATACTGAAAAACTGTACGAAGGTGGTGTCGCGGCCGGT
>CAWDOZ010000079.1:0-16226 GCA_963803935.1 uncultured Fibrobacterota bacterium
TGCTGGACCGGTACGTATTGCTGGGTGTGCGTGGCGCGCGCACTGATCAACCAACCCAACGTGATCCTCGCCGATGAGCCCACCGGCAATCTCGATGAAGTCAACGAAACCCTGGTGATGGGCCTGCTGACGGATTTGCATCGCGAAGGCCACACCATCGTGCTGGTCACCCACGACCCGGAAATCGGACGCATGGCCGAGCGCCGCATCGAACTTCATCACGGCCGCCTGACCGAGGTTTCCGTTTTCCCCACCCATGAAGAGGAGTTAATCGATGACCTGCTGAAGGCCGTCTGGCACGCGCGCGAGGATACCGGACACGACGTGCTGCAACCCGAAGCTCTCCGAGTTCGCGCCCAATCGCGCAGCTTTCCTGCTGATGGCGCGGGAAGGGTTGGTACAACTGGAAAGCGGGGCGCTTTCTTTTGCTCCCACGCGGAGGAACGCGCGCCCGCCATGTGTTGCGCCGCCATCGCCTTTCCGAGCGCCTGTTCTTCGAGACTTTTGGAATCGACAAGGATGCGCTCGACGAGCATGCCTGCCGAATTGAACACTCGCTCAGCCCCGAAGTGACCGAAAAGATCTGCTCCTTCCTCCCACCACCCGCAAACCTGTCCCCACGGTTCGCCCATCCCGCGCGGGGAGTGCTGTTTGAAGAAGTAGGTGTCAGGTGTCAGGTGCCAGGGGTCAGGGACTCGGGATCGCGAGTCCGGGATCGGGAGCGTGAATCGGACCCCCGCCGTCGCATGTCCGGAATCCCGAAAGCCCCCCAGAATACTCACGCTTCCCATAAGGCCCGACCCTTCCCGAAGCTCACGTTGCACATCCAATCCATGATCTACAGAGGGATTGAAAATAGCTTGTGAGATTCTAGTTCTTATTGACACTTTGTCGCACCGGTGCAAGGATTGTTGGCATGTCGAAAATGCCTGATAACCAGGATGTTACCGGCATGGGGGTCGGCATGAAAGAACCCGTCCTCGAAAATCTGCTTCAGGATAATGCGGGCGCCGCGCCGGGCGATTTCCCGCGGGTCGAGGCCGGCGTCCACCAGGGCGTCGATACTGGTGACCTTGATCCCATGGATAAACTCCGTGGTAAGGACCTTGCTTCCCGAATGGCTATGCAGAACAGAGGGTATGTGGAGCTCCGGGTCGTCCCGGAAATTTGCCGCAAATCGCTCGGCGTGCTGCGCCTCGGCTGCAAAATCCAGCTCCTTGCCGATGGCGCCGGCAAACTCCTCGACAAGCTGCTGCAGGCTGAAGACGCTCATCCCCTCAATATGCTTTTCAATGAGCACGGAGAGATGTCGCATCACCGAAAGATCGACGGCAACCATCTCTTCCAGGTGGGGACGCTGTACCTTGACCGCGACCTCACATCCATTGTGGAGAAAAGCACGATACACCTGGGCCATCGAGGCAGAGGCAATCGGCATGTCGTCGAATCGTTCGAAGAGCTCGGCAACGGGCCGCTTGAGGTCGCGCTCGATGGTTGCGATGGCCTGCTCGCGCGGAAACGGTGAAACGGAATCCTGCAGCTTTTCGAGCGAAGCGATCAGGTCGAAAGGGAAGACGTCCGGCCTGTTGGCGGCAAACTGGCCGAGCTTGATGAAGGTCGGCCCCAGCTCCTCAAGCGCCAGACGGACGCGGTCCCAGGTTGGAATTCGCTCGATCTGTTCGACCGACCGTATCCGGAGGAGTTTTTTTCCAGCCTGCAGATAGCGATGCAGATCGAGCCGCGAGAGCAGGTTGCCGAACCCGTAGCGGACGAGTATCGATATGATATCTCCGTATCGCGACAGGTGGGTGAACCGGCTCATCCTGCCGAAATGCCCGTTCACGCAGACGAAGAGGTGCGGTTGGGGTTTTCAAGCTTCCGGATTCTCAACTCCAGTTCGGTAAACTCCTTCCGGATGGGAACATCGAGCCGCTTCAGGGTCTCTTCGACCCGTTCCTCCGTACCGGTCATCCTGCCCGGCCCCTGACCGCAGGGCTCGGCAATTTTGCGGACAAAGGCTCTCCCCTCTTTTTCGGATTCGGCCGCCGATTTTAGTGCCGATTCTTTCAATGCCTGCAGCTTTTTCCCCGAAAGAACCGCACCGCCGATTACCGCATAGAATCCCTTTTTCAACAGTTCGAGCATAATCGACCTCCTTTAAAGGTGAAAATCCAGCACATCGCATGCCAGAGCCTTATAAGGTATATTTTGAGAGGACATCTAAAGGGCCGTTAATGGTTCGACAGGCTCGCCGCGAACGGTCTTTTCCTTCAGTTACAGGGGAATACCGTTCGTCCTGAGCTTGTCGAAGGAGAGGTCCCCTTACATTATTTAATAAGTACCTTGATCGGAATGACGGCGGATAATGCTTGAATTAAGAAATCCCTGGGTCAGATGGGCCGGATTGATCGTCGCCGTAATCCCCTTCATCCTGATCTACCGGCGCATCGATTTTCACCACATGGTTTTTGAAATCCTGCCGAATGTGGCATGGTGGACTATTCCCCTGGTTTTCGCCGGGACCCTCCTGTCCTTGACAATCCAGGGCACCCGGTGGTGGCTTCTGCTGCGCGTATTTACCGATGAGATACCCTTCCTGCAAGGCCTGTCCGCTCATTTCATGGCTCTCTATTACTCCTCGGTCCTCCCCTCCGGCGCAGGGGAGGAGGTGTTGCGCACGTTATTCGTGCTGAAGAAAACGGGGGCTGCGGTCGGCTGGGGAGCCGCCTGGGTGTGCAAGATCACGGCATTCATGGTGTCGCTTCTGTTTTCGGTATACGGGTTGGCATCACTCTCAAAAGGCTCGCTTCCCCGCGTCTTGACCATGAGTATTTGCTTCCTTACCCTTCTGGCCATGCTGATCGTAGCGGTGTCATTTTCCAAAAGATTCACGGCACCCCTCCGGCGCATGGCCGGCGCCCTGCTCCCGGCAAAAATCATGGCGGCCCTTGAGGATATACGGGAAGGGGTATACGGGTATCGCCATAAGAAGAAGGCGCTGTTCGAGACCCTCGTTCTGACCTGCCTGATCCAGTTCCTGCTGGTGTTCAATGCATCGGTTATTATCATGGGGATAACCGGAAAGGTCTATTTCCTGGAGTGCCTGGCCTTCATTCCGATCATCGAAATTGCAAGCATGTCGGTGCCCATAACCCCCAACGGCATGGGAATCCGCGAAGCGCTCACGGCGCTGATGTTTACCCATATCGGCCTTACCCCCGATCAACTGGGCATATATATTTTATTAGCGCTTTCGGCGACCATGCTTCGACTCGTCGGGGCGGTGCCCACCCTGTTTTATGCCGGGCGGGCAGTGCAGCCGCTTCGCGATGCCGGCAGGGAAAACCAATAAAGAAAGAGATGGCCATGAACCGCTTATTTATCGGCTCGCTTCACTATCTGGGATTGATTGAATTTGCGATTAACCGCACCATAGGAAATTACAAGCCGTCATGGGATACCATGAAGCGGGATGGAAACGCTGCCGCTTCCCTTTTATCTGAATGCCATCCTCACCCAGCGTTGCAACCTTAACTGCATCATGTGCCATGAGCAGGGAAATCCGAAAAGCAGGGAGCTCGAACTTTCCACCGATCAGCTCTGCAAGCTGATCGATAATGCGGGGCCGGTCAAGGTCGCGGCGGTTACCGGAGGAGAGATCTCATCCGTAACGATATCTGGGATATTCTCGGCTATCTCGACTCCCGGAATATCGAGCTGAAAATTTCGACGAACGCCTATGCGGTAACCGACGAAATAGCCGACCGGATCGCCGGGCTCAAGCATGTTGGCAATGTAGCAATATCCATCGACGGTCCGGAACCCATCCACAACGTCATCCGGGGCCGGAAAGACGCCTTCAAGCGGACGACCGAGGCGATACGACTCTTCAAAAAGCGGGGACTCCGGGTATCGATAACCAGCGTACTCCAGCCCGACAATGTGGACGCCATGGGAGACATCCTTGAAACCTGCCACGCCCTGCGGGTCGATCGGGTTTCGATCATTCCCTTTACCTATAAAAAACCGGGCGAAGAAGCTTTCGTGCAGAAGATGTTTCCCGGTTGCACGGTGCGCCTGCCGGAAAAGGCGGATACCTACCGCCCCTTTACCGAAACCCAACTCGAAGCGGTGAAGGCGGCTATCAAACGGTACCGCGCCAGGGGGCTGCTCTGCCTCTTCTATCCGCCGTTTGTCAGCAGCCATACCGGTGATTATGCCGCCGACTGGCCCATCGCCGGATCCTTTGTCTGCAAGCAGTTCTATCAGCTCTTTGTTAACGAACAGGGAAAAATGTACCCCTGCCCGTTTCTGGATAAATCATTCGGCGACATCCATACCCGGCCGGTGGCCGAGCTGTGGAACTCCGATGAACTGCGGGATTTCAGGAAAACCGTTGCGCTGGGCGGTCTCTTCCCGTTCTGCCGGCGCTGCTGCGCCCTGCACCGGCTGTAATGCCAGGAGGAGATCCCATGGGTCACCGGCGATCTACCAGGTACGATTCCACGATTGTACTGAGTATTATGTTGTCAACAGGTCATTCGGTCATTGAATTCCTTCGAAAAAATCCCGCTGCCGATTCCGAGCAGATTAATACCTTCGTTGAAACGAATTTTGATGCCATAATCGGCAGCACCATCCGCAATTTAAAGGAGAAGGGCGACGATCGTGGGAAGGACGATACCGGCGGGAAGGACGCAACTGCCTGATTGCCGGAAAGAAAAATGACAAAACGGACGATGAATACGATGATTTGCTTTGCGGATTGGTATTAGGAGCAGAAGAGGGAGAGCGATAGCGGCTCTCCCTCTTCCCCAATAATCATCAGACTTTAGTAACGGCGGCCCCTCCAATATCCATGTGCCCAGACCCAGTGGCCCCCCCACCAGTGCCGGTACCAGTGCCCCGGAACCCAGACTGCACCGGGATAGGGACGCTCCATGATCACTTCGGCCCTGGGTGGCGGCATAATGCCGACGACGCACGCGGTTCCCGATAACATTACTGCGGCAGTTAAAAGCAGAAACAGCTTTCGCATTCCAAACGCTCCTTGAAGAAGGTTCCTGAAGAACTGAAATCGTTAGCGTTGATTATCCAAAATTACGTCGAAAAACGGATCGAAGCAAGATTATTTCATTTATTGATTTCATTTACCATCATAACTTTTTCAAGGTATTACTTTCAGGCGTGGCTGCCAACCGTCGATCCTGCCTCCTCCGGCTGTTGAACGAAGATTCAGGAGGTCGACTCCTCAGGATACCTTTCTCCTGAACCGCTCCCCTTTCCAGGAAAACTTTCCGAAAACCCCGAGCACCACGGCCGCGAGCACGGTCGGCAGCTGGAGAATCGATGCCGGGAGAATGTACTTCCGGAGTGCCTTCTGGTTATAGATTGCGGTGCCCGGCAGCATGAGGAGGAACTCTCCGGCGATCTTTGCCAGGAGCATTCCTGCGAATACCGCAAGAAACCCGGGCCGGACCATTCCGATTGCGAGCGAGGCGACAAGCCCGCAGTAGTAGAGGAAGATTCCGCTGAGAAAGGCAACCTGCCGGGGAGAGTAGTTTACCGTTTTCGAGCCCCACCGCTTGCGCTGCTCGAATATCCCGGATAGTGAATCGGTAGGAGCGGTCGTTACCGCCCCTTCAGCCGCTTTCATGAAGCGGACCTTCCACGAGCTTCCCGCGATCCGCTGCAGCAGCAGGTCATCGTCGCCCGACACCACCCTCTGCGCGGCCGACCCGTACCCGCCGACCTCGTCGAACGTCTTCTTGCGGAATGCGAAATTGGCGGCGCTCGAATTGATCGGCATTCCTGCCCCTATGGCACTTGCAGCCACAATGCCGTGCGAGAGAAAGTCCACCGCCTGCAGGCCGAAGAGCAGGGCGTTCATCCCCTGGGGCCTGAAATAGCAGGAGATTCCCTGCACAAGCCCGGTCGATTCGGTAAAGCAGCGGTCGATGGTGGCGAGCCAGGTACCGGTGACGAGGCAATCCGCATCGGTGAAGACGATGATCTCGTATGACGCCGCAGCCACGCCCTTTGACACCGCGTATTTCTTCGGTGAGATGCCGGCGGGTGTTTCGGCGACCGACAGCACGCGCAGGTTCGGGTGGCGCGCGGCAAAGCGGCCGCAGATTTCGGCGGTAGCGTCCGTCGAGCGGTCATTCACCACAATCACCTCGTACCGGCTTGCCGGCAGGCTCTGCCGGAAGATCGACTCAAGGCAGGGGCCGATATTTTCGGCTTCGTTTCTCGCCGCGATGACGATGGAAAAGGAGAGGTTCGCAGGTTTTCCCGGTGGCGGAAGCCGCTTGAGGCCGCGCAGCAGGAAGAGCACGGCAGCGAGGTAGTAGGCAGTGGCAGCAAAAAGAATGAAGGAAAATAACGGCATCGGGCCTCAGCTTTGCATTGCAAAAGGGATGATAAAGATTGTAAGGTAAAATACTAAAACCGGTCTGACTAGTCTGACCGGTCCGCCATTTCCTGACCTGCCTTTCCAATTACCGCCAGCACATCATCAAAGTTTCCCCCGTTTACCCAATTAATCTTCACACCCCGCCGCTCCATGCCCCGGAACCAGGTCTCCTGCCGCTTCGCAAGACGGCAGATGTCGCGGCAGAGCAGCGCCACCATGTTGCCGTAATCGATCTCGCCGAACAGGTACTGCGCAATCTGCCGGTACTCCATCCCGAACATGGCGAGCCGCTCGCGGGGAATTCCTGCCGCAAGCAGGCCTTTGACCTCGTCCACCATGCCCGCTGCAAGCCGCTGGTCGAGGCGAAGCGCGATTCGCTCGCGAAGCACCGGCCGCGGTATCGCAAGGCAAAGCACGATGGGCATAAGCTGCAGTGCAGGAAGGGCGTTTATGCCCGGGCGAGCGGATGAATCGCCAAAGCGGGCAATTTCGAGGCTGCGCACGATCCGCTTCCTGCTTTTCAGATCGGTAGTCCGGTAAAGATCCGGTGCACCGGATGCAAGTTCCAGCGCGAGCGACGCTTTGTCGCGCTGCATCTGCTCTGCGCGGAACGCCGCATTTTCTGGGACTTCGGGGAGAGAGTAGCCCCTGAGCACCGCTTCGAGATAGAGCCCGGTCCCGCCCACAACCACAGGAAGTTTTTTGCGTCGGGTTATGTCGGAAAAGGCTTTGCCGAAATCGGCCTGGTAGCGATGGACGGTATAGATTTCGGAGGGCTCTGCAATATCGATGAGATGGCAGGGAACCTCACCGTACTCGGCAAGGTCCTTTCCGGTGCCGATATCCATGCCGCGATAGACCTGGCGGGAGTCGCAGGAGATGATCTCCCCGCCAAGCCTCCGGGCTATAAGCACACCCAGCCTCGTCTTTCCGGAGGCAGTCGGTCCGCAGACGACAATACAGTTGTACATGGCCGGTGTGAAAAATAGCTTCGAGGGGGAATTAATTCGTTACATTTTTCCGGGAGGGGGTACGCTGCCTGCCGATTGCGATCGTCAGCCCCGGCATTGCCGCCCCGATGATCGCTTCCGGTCACTGAGAGGGCCGTTTATGCAGGGTCCGACAATTATGTATCTTTAGTAGCTGTATCTAGTGGTGCGCTCACCCCCTGCCTGATCAGGAACAGTTCTCGCTCCCATGAATCCTATCATTGCCATAGTCGGCAGGCCCAATGTGGGCAAGTCGAGCCTTTTCAACCGCATTCTCCGCAAACGAGCAGCCGTGGTCGACGATATCGCCGGGGTCACGCGCGACCGCAACTACCGCCCCTTCGGCTGGGAGGGCACCCTGTTCACCCTCGTGGATACCGGGGGCGTCACCATGCTGGAAAAGGAATCCCTCCACCGCTCGATCAATGCCCAGGTCGATTGTGCGGTGAAAGAGGCATCGGCGGTACTTTTCGTGGTCGAGGCCGGTACCGGCGCCACCGCCGAAGACGAACACTGCGCCCGGCTCCTGCGCAAGCGGGCCGCGGACAAGACCATCCTTGTTGTCAACAAGGCGGAATCGGCACGCACCCCGTTTGAAATCGACGCGTTCCGGAACCTCGGCCTCGGTGCGCCGTGGCCGGTATCGGCCGTTCACGGCAGCGGCGTGGCCGACCTGCTCGACGAGGCGGCCCGGCGCGCGCTAAGGTCGGGTATTCCCGAAGGGGCACTGCACGACGAGGACCGTACCGCGCTCAGGATCGCCATCGTGGGGCGGCCGAACGTCGGCAAATCATCAATAGTCAACAAGCTGCTGCGGCAGGACCGGATGATCGTGAACGACGAAGCCGGGACCACCCGCGATTCGATCGATTCCTCCCTTGTCTACAAGGATCGGGCCGTGGTGCTCATCGACACCGCCGGGTTGCGGAAAAAATCGCATGTCAAAGAGGACCTCGAATACTATTTCAACCTGCGCGCAATAAAGAGCATCGACCGCTGCGATGTGTGCGCCGTGGTCATCGACGCCTCGGACGAAATCGGGGTGCAGGACCTGCGCATCCTCCGCAAGGCGGTGGAGTTCCATAAGGGCATGCTGCTTATCTGGAACAAATGGGACCTGGTCGATAAAAAATACGACACCTTCGACAAGCTTGTCGCCGAAGTCAAGCGCGATTACCTCGAGCTCCGACCGGTTCCCATGCTGGCGACCTCGGCAATAACCGGGCGGCGGCTTGCAGCCATCATCGACGAGTCTGCGAAGATCAAAGAGCGGCTCTCCATGCGCGTTCCGGCAGCCGAGTTCGAGGACAACATCTTTACCTGGGTCCGGGCGCATCCGCATCCGGCAATCCCGAAGCAACCGGTGCGGTTCCTCGGCGCGCGGCAGATCGACGCGCCCTATCCCTGTTTCCGATTTTTTGTCACGAACCCGAAAAACGTTTCGCCGCTCTACATCCGGTTCCTGACAAATCGTATTTATGCGACGTACGATTTTGAGGGATGCCCGATAAAACTCGACTTTCGCGCCATCAAGAAAGCGGAGCGCGGCGGGCAAACCGACGAGCAGGGCAGGTCCGACCACGTCAGCAGGGAGCGTTCATGAACATAGCGATACTCGGGGCAGGAAGCTGGGCGATCGCCCTGTCGGTACTCCTGCGGAAAAAAAACCATACCGTTAAAATGTGGGAGTTCAACGAGGCGGTGGCTGCAAAACTGGCCATCGAACGGGAGCTTCCGTCCAAATTGCCGGGAATCCTGATACCGCCCGAAGTCACGATTACCGCCGATATAGCCGCCGCAGTTGCCGGGGCGTCCATCGTCGTGGCTGCGGTCCCGGCCCAGACCATGCGCGCCACCATGAAGCGCCTTGCCGCATCCCTGCCTGAAGAACGCCTCGGCGCAATCGACGGGTTTGTCGTGGTTGCCAAGGGAATCGAAATTAATACCCTCAAGCTGATGAGCGACGTGCTTCTCGAAGAACTCCCGGGCATGACCGTGAACCGCATTGCGGTAGTCTCCGGCCCGTCGCACGCCGAAGAGGTCTCGCGCGATATCCTTACCGCCGTGGTGGCTGCCTCCGAGAGCCAGTTGCTGGCCCGCACGGTTCAGGAAGCCTTTTCAACCGACACGTTCCGCGTCTACACCAACCCGGACATGCGCGGAGTCGAGCTCTCGGGCAGCGTGAAAAACGTGATCGCCATTGCGGCGGGAATGTGCGACGGCCTGGGGCTGGGCGATAACACAAAGGGAGCACTCCTGACCCGCGGCATTGCGGAGATGATGCGCCTTGGCCGCAAGCTCGGGGCGCAACCCTCGACCTTCTCCGGCCTGGCAGGGATCGGCGACCTGATTACCACCTGCACGAGCCGCCACAGCCGTAACCGCAGGATGGGCGAGCTTATCGCCTCGGGCCTGAAGCTCGAAGAAGCTCTCGGCAAAATGACCATGGTGGCGGAAGGGGTCGAGACCACGAAATCGGTCTATGCGCTTGCAAGAAAGCTCGACATCGAGATGCCGATAACCCAGGAAGTCTACAAGACGCTCTTCGAAGGAAAGAATGTGCGGCTCGCGGCTCGGGAGCTCATGATCCGGGAGTCGAAGCCGGAGTGGTGGTGAGAGGAGAGGCTTC
The DNA here is from genome assembly GCA_963803935.1 of uncultured Fibrobacterota bacterium. Taxonomy (GTDB): domain Bacteria; phylum Fibrobacterota; class Chitinivibrionia; order Chitinivibrionales; family Chitinispirillaceae; genus BOG-1184. Next base: position 10,034 of record CAWDOZ010000079.1, read on the forward strand.
AGGCCTCAGGCTTCAGGACTCAGACTTCAGAAATTGGGCCTGAGACTTCGAGTTTCGGGATATTGACCACCGTACGCTGCGATTGACAGTTTGCGCCTTCAGCCGCTCTGAATACTATCAAAAGGATACCATAATGTCGGGAATAGATTTCCTCAGTGAAATTGCCGGATTGTTTCCAAATCAGAGTCCGGATCTCAACGATAACCGGTTCGCCTTTCTTGCGGCGACCAGCAAGTGCGAGCTTGCCGTCCGGGATGAAATAGCCTTCAGGCTTCAGCGTAAATACCTGGACCCGCAAAAATCACCGGGCTTTTTCCCCGGGGCTTTTTATGTCAGCCGGGAGTGGGATAAACGCTACGATCTGGCCGTTTTGAAGCCCAGCGGAGAAGCAGCGTGCATCGTCGAGTTCAAAGCCGTTGCCACTGCGGATAAAATCAAGGACCATGCCGCTGAAATTCGCAAGGATTTTGAAAAACTGGTGGGCGACCCCGAAATTGCCGGGGCCCAAAAATATCTGATTTTAGTCGTTATGCTGCCCGAAGGTAAATTTGAGGATCCGGTAGTTGCGGTGGTGAAGAAATACCTTCACCGGATCAACCAGCAGTTCGACGATGGCCGGAAACTGGATGGCCTGAAATATTTTGACGAGGACTGGAAACGGCTGCTGAAGGGACAGGGGATAAAAACGACCGACCCGGAGGGAGTTCGCAGGATTACAATCGATGCCGGAAGCTATGCGGGCACGGGAATCAAATTGGATCTTTTCACTGCCGGGCCGCTGGTAAAATAGAGGCGGCCTGCTGGTCCTTGCATTTGCGGTGCAATTGTTGTTAATGATGACGCACTTTCAAAGCACTTTGAACATAACAGTCTTCCATTAAAAACGAATCGTTCCTTAACACCAATTTTTATTCCGCATGCTTCACCTTGCTGATTATTCGCGCAATCGAAACGAGGGTTTGAATGCCATGCCTCTCGTGCTTGAAAATATTCTTTTTGTTGCTTCCTCAATGGCCAATTTCCAAAACACCCTTGTATTTTTGAATGCTCCGAGCTATTTTACCCTAGTATTATTGAAATTTAGCCTCAAACGCCATCAATAAATGCAATGAGAGCTCCTTAATGAAACGCTTCATCGAAGCCGATCTGAAAGCCTGGGCCTTAAGTCCCCGCCGCAAGCCGCTCATCATCCGGGGAGCGCGGCAGGTGGGTAAAACCTGGTCGGTGAAGCAATTCGGGGCCGGGAATTTTGAAAGCTTCGTCAGCATCGATCTTGAGCGCAACCCCGATCTTCGGCGCGTGTTTGAAGGCTCCCTGCAGGCGAAGAGGATCATTGCCGATCTGGAGATTCTCCTGTCGCAGCGGATCGTACCCGGAAAAACGCTGCTGTTTATCGATGAAATCCAGGCATGCCCGCGCGCCATCACCGCCCTGCGCTACTTCCTGGAAGAGGTGCCTGATCTCCATGTTATTGCAGCCGGATCGCTTCTGGAATTCGCGTTTTCCGATATCTCCTTCCCGGTAGGCAGAATCCAGTTCCTGCACCTTTACCCGGTTTCCTTTGCGGAGTATCTTGCTGCGGTACATCATGACGAGGCCGCGCAGACGGTGCTCTCTTCGCCCAAAGAAGTATCGCCGGCAGTCCACGATTTCCTGAATGATGAACTGCGGCGGTATTTTTTCATCGGCGGAATGCCGGAAAGTGTGAAGGCATATGCGGAATCAGGGTCGATGCAGGATTCCTTCAGGGTGCAGGCAGAAATTGCGGAAGCCTATCGCCTGGATTTTTCAAAATATGCTCCCCATGCCGATAAACAGTGCCTCTCCGAAGTTCTCACCTCTTCGGCGCAGGGAGTGGGCGGACAGACGAAATATTCAAAACTTGCTGACGGTTTTTCAAGTTTCACGTGCAAAAAAGCGTACACCTTGCTCACCCTTGCCGGGGTATTGCGCAAAATCACCTCCATCGATCCGTCCGGACTCCCTCTGGGCAGCCGCGCTTCGTCGAAAATATTCAAAACGCTCATGGTCGATATCGGGCTCATGCGCCATCTTACCGGAATGCCGATGAATGTCGAATTCAACGCTTCGAATCTCCTGGATATATACCGGGGCGCTATGGCCGAGCAATTTGCCGGGCAGGAGATGGCGATCTCTCAGAACGGTGAGCTGCATTACTGGGCACGGCTTGCAAAGGGCAGCACCGCCGAGGTTGATTACTGCGCGGCGATCGACGGCGCCGTCGTTCCCGTCGAAGTAAAAAGCGGCCCGTCAGGCCGCCTCAAAAGCATGCACCTGTTTCTTCAGACCTATCCCGAAAGCCCGAAGGGCATTGTCCTGTCGACCAACCCCTTCGGCCAACTGTCGAATGAGAAGTTGGAGTTCGTTCCCTTGTATTTTGCCTACTCGGCAACGGGAGGAAGGGGCGCATTGTAGGAGCGCATAAAAATACCATGACCATCTCCGAATCCGACCACACAAAGCTGAACCAGCAGAAATGGGACCGATGGTCCAGGACCTTCGATAACAAATGGGGAGCCCCGTTCCGGTATTTGCAGAAACGGATCGTTTCGCTCGCGGAACTGAAGAGCGGAGGAAACTTTCTCGATTTGGGCTGCGGGACCGGCTTTGCGGTGCACTATGCCGCGGAATTGCTGAAGGGGCAGGGAAATTTCGTCGGCATCGATATATCCGAGGGGATGATTGCAAAGGCGAGGGAAAATGCCGCTGGGATCGAGAACATTCGATTTTACCGGGCGAGTTCGGAAGAGCTGCCTCTGGAAAACGATTACTTCGATGCGATCATCTGCACCAATTCATTCCACCACTACCTCAATCCGGGGAAGGCGCTTGCCGAGGTATTTCGCGTCCTGAAGCCGGGGGGAAGAATATTTATCCTCGACGGAACCACCGATGATTTAATAACGCGCTGGATAGATTCCCTGGCAAGAAAAGCTGAGAAGGCGCATGTGAAGCAATACAGCACTGCCGAATACCGGCAAATGTTTTCAGATGCCGGGTTGCATTACCTGGAAAGCAGGATAGTGCTGTTCTACCCGCTCAAGGTTCATATCGCCCGGAAGTAGCCCAATCCTCCCGACCCTCCTCGTGTATTTCAACGATCCCGCTATCGCTGCTCAAACTTGTTTTTTTCCGATCGCAATCATGGCATAATAAAAAGCTGAATTCGGGACCCGAACTTTCCGATATCCCGCTGCACCTACGCTCAGATTGACTTGATTGTAGAAAGAGGTCACCCCATGGCCGCATCAGCCGCTACTCCCAACCTGGATGCCTTGCTGCAGGAAGCTTCCCGTTTCCACATCCGCCGTGTGGTCTGCGAAACCCCGCACGGCATTTTCATGGTAGATCCGCGCGACAAGGAGATCGGAAGATCGCTTCTGGTGCACGGAGAGTTCGAGTACCCTGAAAAACGCGACTGGTTCGAGTTTATTCCGAAAAGTTCCGACAAGCTGTTTGTTGACATTGGAGCCAATATCGGAACAACCTCGATACCCATCCTTCTCGATAAGTGCGTTGGCCGGGTACTGGCGTTCGAACCGGATCCCGACAACTTTCACCTGTTGCAGTACAACATCGGGGCCAACGGCCTGGGTAACCGGATAACCGCCGTCCAGTGCGCCCTGAGCAACTCCTCCGGCACGGTGCGGTTCGAACGGAGCGCGGAAAACTTCGGCGACCACCGGGTACGGTACCAGGACCTTCCCGGCGGCAGCTACAACGAAGGCACCCGTACGACTATCGAGGTACCCTGCATGACGCTTGACGACATACTTGGCCGCGAGGCAATCGATGCAGGCAGGATTGCCGCGGTCAAGTGCGATACGCAGGGAAGCGAGGGGTTCATCCTCGAAGGGGCTCAAAAGCTCCTGCAAAGCAAAATTCCCTGGATCATCGAATTCTGGCCCTACGGGCTCCAGCGCGCGGGATTCGATCGCGCCCGGTTCGTTTCACTGGTTTCCGGGGCCTTCGCAACGTTCGTGGAGTTCAAGCCCGGCGCACCGGCAAGGCGCCGCCCGACAGGCGATATCGGCAGGCTTTTCGGCGAATACCCGGGAACATCGTTCTGCAATCTGATCCTCATGCCCGGTTGAGATCTGGCCGGATTATTTAGCCCTGCTTACCCCACGCTGCTCCCGGCACGTTTTCAGGCACGGGTTTTGCAGTACCCAACCAATTGTCTTAAGGCTTCGAATCCTTCACCGATGAAAAATCCGTTATCTCAATCCACAAAGAGGGGTTGCAACTTATGGAAAATCCGATGAACAGGCGTGAATTCCTTGAGCTTTCCGGCATAGGAACCGTTGTCCTCGTTACTGGTTTTGGAAATAGTGTGCTTGGGGCGCAGGAGGCGGGCTCAGGCGAAGACTTTTATTTCCTTCAAATGTCCGATACCCATATCGGCTTCCACGACCCTGCGGTGAACCCCGATTTTGCCGGCACGCTCAAGAAAGCCGTTGCCCGGGTTAACGCGCTGGAACATCCGCCGGCATTTATCATGTTTACCGGAGACCTGAGCCAGTCCACCGATAATCCCGACGATCGGCGGGCGCGGCTGAAGGAGTTCAAGGCAATAGCCGATCAGCTTACCGTGAAGGATGTCCGCTTCATGCCCGGCGAACACGACGCCGCGTCGGATAAGGGCGCGGCATACATGGAGCTATTCGGCAAGACCCATTATTCTTTCGAACACCAGGGAGTGTATTTCATCGTCCTCGACAATGTTTCCGATCCGACATCGAGCATCGGCGACGAGCAGTTGCAATGGTTCGCAGGCGAATTGAATAAACGCGATAAAGCCGATCGGATCGTCGTCTTTACCCATCGCCCGCTCTTCAGCCTCTACCCGCAGTGGGATTGGTGGACACGGGATGGCCAGAAGGCCATCGATCTGCTCATGCCCTTCAGCAATGCCGTGGTTTTTTATGGTCATATCCATCAGGAGCACCATTTCATGACCGGCAGCATCCCGCATTACGCGGCGATGGGTCTCATGTACCCCCTGCCTGCGCCGGGATCCGTTCCGGTCAAGCACCCCGTCCCCTGGGATCCTGCGGTTCCCTACAAGGGGCTCGGATTTCGGGAGATCGGCTCCAAAACCGGCGTCAGGGATCTTGCAATCGTGGAATATCCCTTAGCCGTGGCCGCAGCGGCAGCTCCGGCCTCACGGGTGATTAAAATCACCGCAAAGAAATTCGAGTTCAACCCGGCAACCATTACGCTCAAAAAAGGGGAGCCGGTGGTGCTTGAGTTCACGACCCTCGATGTCATGCACGGGTTCAACTGTCCCGATCTCGGGGTACGGTGCGACATCAAGCCCGGTGAAACGAGCCAGATAAGCGTCACACCCCAGAAAAGCGGGAGTTTTACCTTTACCTGCGATGTCTATTGCGGTGAGGGGCACGACGGAATGAATGGAACGATCAAGGTAGTGGAATAATTCTCAATTTGGCGGGGTTTCGCATTTTTGGGAATTTCTTTCAAAAATTCAAATTAAAGTCGACTTCTGGGTGCGCCGGGCTCTCGGCATAACCGAGCCGAAATCCAAAAAGAAATTCAAATGCTTTTGGATGGCTGAGCCGGGTCACCCGCCCGAGGTGGGAGTGCTTCATAACTGGCACCCTGCTGCGGGGACCCACAAGCCTCTGCGAAAAGATTCAGAATAAAGAAGAATACCTGCGTGAATGAGATGGCTTGCAGATGGGGGAAAGAGTTCAAATCAAATTTCTTTATTATATGTAGTTTCTACCAAATGTGAGCGTTGCGGGAGTGGGCGAGCGTTTGCCAAGGGCAAACATAGCCGCCCACTTCCGCAGGAAGGGGTGTGCCAAAGACCCCGCAGCCCGGCTTTGCGGGTGCGGAGGCTTTGGCCAAGGGCTGGTGCAATTAAAACTAATAATAATCCGTCCATTTTCCCTTTTTGGGAAAATGGATAACCGCCTAAGCGGTTCTCCCATCAAAGGCATTTGATTTAAGCTCGGTTCCCCCACCAAGGCAGTATCAACGCATCTATACTATACCTGTCCCGCCGGTAACTCCTCCAGCGCCGCCAGACTCTTCTCTAACTTTTCCCGGTTCGCCTTCAACCCCTCCAGCTTTTCTTTCTCCTTGGCAACTATGTCTGCCGGAGCGCGGGAGGCAAAGGACTCGCTTTCGAGCCGTTTCCCGGTAC
>CAWDOZ010000080.1:0-11942 GCA_963803935.1 uncultured Fibrobacterota bacterium
GTCGCGTTCCGGGCAGCGGCGTGAGAATGGTATATTGGGCGAAATCGATACCCATCTCGCGGGAAAACTTTCGGGTAGCGTCGAATACCTCGACCGAATCGGTATCGCTTCCCAGCATGAACATCCCATGGATGCTGATGCTGTGGCGACGAAATACTTCAATAGACCGGCGAATATCTTCAACGGTCTGGCGCTTATTGAAATCCTTCAGGGTGGCAGGGTTGACCGATTCGAACCCGACATATACCATCTTGCAGCCCGCCTGCCGCATTTTTGCCACAAAGGCCTCGTCCTTCGTTACCTCGGTGCGGACCTGCGCGCTCCAGGGAACCTTGAATTTGGCCTCGATCATCAGGTCGAGGAGGCGGTCGGTGCGGCTGAAATTGGCGGCAAAGTGGTCATCAACGAAGAAAATCCATTTTGTGCCGTCATGAGCATGGGTCATAACCTCTTCCATGACTCTCTCCGGGCTCTGGTACCGGTAGCTCTGGCCGAACATTTCGGTGACGGAGCAGAAGCTGCAATCGTACGGGCAGCCGCGGGAGGTCAGGATCGGCATAACGGTGCGCTTACGAGGATCGAGCAGGGTTGAGAAATCGGGTATGGGCAGAGTGTTGAGATCTTCAATAGGGGTGCCGTGAACAAGGTGATCGGTGATTCTGCCTTCAATGCAATCGATGAAAATATTTTCCGCTTCTCCGATAATGACCTGGTCGAAATCGTCCGTTACATCCTCGGGCATCATGCTGGCATGAATCCCGCCGACCATGGTATGCGCAGGTTTTCCTGCGGAAGCGCGCGCAGATTTATACTCCTTCGCGATTGCCTTGCCCCGGTTGATCGTAGAGGTTAGGCAGCTCAGGCATAGAATATCGGCATCGGCTAATTCGGAGGCGGTTATGGGTCGCTTCATGATGTTTTCATTGAATACCATGGCATCGTGGCCGGCTTTTCGGGCATACGTGGCAAGGTAGAGCGGGCCCAGGAGCGGGATGGTCATGAATTTAGCGAACACATTTGAAGGGGCGCCCGACGGTTCGACGAAGATAATCTTTTTCTTGTCCATGTAATGCCTCATTTTTTCAACGGTAATAATGATCTGCAAGCAGCAAACTCGTTCCGAATGCAACAAGCGACAGCGGCCACAGTTGGAGGGAAATGCCGAACACCAGGTAAAAAACCGCGGCAAGCATAATAAGCGCTCCCGCGAGCAACAGGAAAAGATGATGCCGGCCGGTCAGATACATTGCAAAAAAGCCTGCTCCCGCGATTGCAAGAAAAATCGGCCACATGGTCGCCATGCGCGACCAGCTGGTAAAATTAAAATAGAAAAAGAACAACCCCAACAGGACAATCGTGGTTCCCAGAAAGATAAGTGATAATTCCCTTCTCCGGTGCTCTAAAAAAAGGATGATGAACCCGCTGCCGAGTATCAGGAGAAACCCCGGCCATAATTTGCTGGCTCCAATGATAATCCCGACATTTTCAAGGGTCAGCGCAATCCCGGCCACAATGAGAAGAAGCGACAGAACGAATATGCTTCGCACACGGCGCATGGCTATCTCCCCGGTCCCGGATTCGAATCCCGCTTCACATATATCCCCGAAATCTTCCCGTTCCAAAGCCCGATATCCGATTTTGCAAGCAGGAACCAGTTCGCTGAAAATAGGGGTATCTCCCGGTTTTCGCTGATGCGACCCGGTTCGTCGGGAGCGTCAGGGAAAAACATCGCCGAAAACCTGAGCCTGTCGCTCCTGCAGGTCAGTACCCCTTCGCCTGCCCACCCGATTATGCAACCCTGGGCATCGCCCACCAGCATGCGTTCGTAGCTTCTGGGATCGAGCGGAACGGCTTTTCCCGTCATTCCCGCCGCCATACAGGCGGCCAGCAGCTTATCGGCGATGATTTTGGAAATTGGATCATCCTGGCGATACCAGATTTTAATTGGTCCGAACCCCAGGGGAGGGTGGAAATTCGCCGTGGAAGGGGTGGTGCCTGAGAATACCGCTGAGTCGCTTTCCACGGCGCCAATCGGGACGCCCACCGCTTTTACCACGTCTTTGAGCAGGGGTGCCGGAACGAGAATCGACCGCAGGAAGAGGCGTTCGGACGAATCGGGAAGCCTGCAGGCGGCGAAATAACGGTCGCTGCCGATCGGCCGGCAGGCGGCACCGTTTTTCAGCAGGGTGTTGCGGGCATAATCGAGATCCTGCGCATTCCACAGGGCAATCCCATCGTAGCGGCTCAGGGAAAATGAGAGGAGGGGATTGCCGTCGCCGCCGCGTTTGACCACGGCAAAATCGACATGGGGAGCCGCTCCTGCGGTGCGGGTGTTCGAGACCAGGGTATCGCCGTCATTGTTCGCGGCTTTGCTGGCGTAGGAGCCTGCCCTGAGTGACGCCGGCAGTGCCCTGCCGGTCCGAAGCCTTTCAAGGGCAAGGGTATCCGGGGATCCGAGCTTGATGCGGACCGTTGTGTTGTCAAGGGGCAGGAAACCCCTGATTATCGCTTCTCGGCCGCTGATAAATTCCCTGATACCGTCGCAGTAACGGAACAGGGCAAATCCCTCGGCAGGGTGATCGCGGACAAGGCGGGTCCACTGGTCGATGATGCCGAGGGTGTTAAGGATCCGCCCGTCGGCGCTGACCGTTTTGCCGGATAACGAAAGGGTAATCGACAGGGGGGTAACGCTCTGGACCGTAAAGAAGCCCGGAATTGTATCGGAACCGGTTTTTTTTGCAAAGGGATATGCGTCAAGGAGGCCGGAAAAGGGGTACTCAAGCTCCGATCGCGGATAGTAAAGCCGGACCGACCCGCCGCATGGAGGCGGTGCCGAATCGACGGCGACCGACGGTTTTAAGGAAGATGGTCCCGCTGTTCCTGCCCCGGTCGAGGATGGTGAACCATGCACCGGAAGAGCCGCACCCGCGCCGGAGGAGGCCAGGCGGTAACCCGTCCTGCCGGAAGAATCCGGATTGCTCCGGGCAGGGTGCCGGTTGCCGGGAGAGGTGGTTTGCAGCGATGCCGTGCTGCCATCCGGCGCGCGGGTTGCCGGGTGCGGTGAGCAACCGAAAATCACTACCGCTGCAGCGAGAGCGGCAACGGGAAACCGCAGGAATCTTCCCCGCAGGGGCGACATTGTTCCTCCCGGAGGGTGCGCCTCAGGTCGTCGTATTCGCAAATTGAATGTCATAAAGGTATTTATATCGCTGGTTTGCCCCGAGGAGGTCCTCATGGGTGCCCTGTTCGATAATGGATCCTTTATCGAGCACGAGAATGTGGTCGGCATGGCGGATCGTTGAAAGGCGGTGTGCCACGACCAGGACGGTTCGGTCCTGAACAAGCCGATTGATAGCATCCTGTACCAGCCGCTCGGATTCCGTGTCGAGCGAACTGGTAGCCTCATCGAGAATGAGTATCGGCGGATTGCGCAGGAGCGCCCTTGCAATGGCAAGACGCTGCCGCTGCCCTCCCGACAGCATGACCCCCCGGTCACCGATCGTGGTGTCGAGCCCTTCGGGCAGCCGCTCGATGAACTCCCACGCGTGGGCTGCTTTTGCAGCCTCGATGATAAGTGCCGTATCGGCCCCGGCGAGCCCATAGGCGATATTGTTGCGGATTGAGTCGTTAAAGAGAAAGGTTTCCTGGGCAACGATACCGAAAAGGCTCCTGAGCCCGGAAAGATCGAACTCAGAGATGTTCCGGCCATCGATCCTGATTGCGCCTTTCGTTACCGGATAAAACCGCGGAAGAAGATCGAGAAGCGTGCTCTTGCCGCTTCCGCTCGATCCCACGAGGGCGATGATTGAGCCTTTCTTAAGCGAAAAACTCACCTCGTGCAGAACTTCCTCCTCGCTCCCCGGGTAGGTGAACGATACCTGCGAAAAGGTGATTTCGTCGTTAAAAACCGGGACGGCTCCAGGTCTCACCGGCCGGAGGGGTTCGGCAGGCGAATCAACGATGGCAAATACCCTTTCCGCCGCGGCAAACCCCTTTTGCAGCGAATTGTTAACGGAAGATAAATTCTTCAGCGGAGTAAAGGTTGAAAAGAGAAATATCAGGAAGCGGATAAAGTCCTCGGCGTGAAACCCGATAATGCTTCCCTGATGGGTTGTTTTCAGGACTTCCTGTCCGCCGTACCAGAGGAGGAGGATGACGACCACGACCCCCAGCACCTCGGTAAGCGGGCTGGATATGGAAGAGATGTTGTTGGCGCGAAATGAGCGGTGGACGAAGAGCTCGTTTTCCTTATTGAATTTCGCAGTTTCGAAGCCATCCATATTGAACATCTTTACGGCCCGGATGCCGCCGACGGTTTCATGAAGTATGGAGAGCAGACCGGAGAGCGATTCGAGCATTCGCTTGCTCCTGCGGCGAACCGACTGCCCTATGGCCGCAATGACGAGGCCGAGTACCGGGAATATGATGAAAATCGCGAGGGTCAGCTTTACATTGACCGCAAACAGCATCCCGATGAAAAAAACGACGCGGATCGGTTCGGTAAAAAGCTTGTCGAAAGTGGACGTCATCGATTCGTTGATGCTGGCGATATCGTTGACAACGAGTGAGATGATGTTTCCCGAGCGTTCGCGGTCGTAATAGGTTACCGGCAGCCTGAGCGCATGGCCGAAGAGCTCGTTACGCATATCCTGCACGATAGCGAGGTTGAGCTGCGCCATGACGACGGATTTTATATAGGTCAATACATTTTTCATGAGAAACGAGGATGCCATGAGGGCGCATACCACTTTGAGCGAATCCAGCGGATTATCCCGGAGAATTATCCGGTAGGTCCAGTATTTGAGCGTATCGTTCAGGGTATGCAGCGAGAAGGCCGGCCTTACGGGCAACAGCGCGGCGGGATGGAAGAGCATGTTGGCCAGCGAAGCCGCGAACCAGAGCGAAACGGCTTCGAAATTGACCACTAAAAAGGAGAGCACCACCGAGAGAATGAGGAGCGGCCAGTATGGCAGCGCATACCGCATCATGCGATGATAGAGTTTTAAATTATGCATAGGTGCACGGCGCCGGCCGACTGGGATTCCGCGAAGGGCAGGGGTCCTCTGCGGAAGACCCCCCGGGGACTACTCCTTATCGGTCCAGACAAATATCGATCCGCAGTTCTGGCAGAGAATGAGCTTCGCTGCGCGCCTGATGTCGCTGACGAGGTGCGGTTCAAGTACCTTATAGCATACCGTGCAAGTCCGGGCCGCGGAGACTTCGCTTAATACCCGCCCATGATTACGACGATTCCGAATCAGGTTGTAGGTCCTCAGGATAGGTTTGGCGATGAGGGGCGTGATCGCCTCCCGCTCCTTTTCGATCTCGGCTATTACCGAATCGATGGAAGCGATTGCCGCGGAAAGCTCGGCAATTTTTGGTTCGTTTTCCGTCCTGACCTGTTCGAATACCTCAATTGCGGCTTTTGCCGCCTCTTTCTGGCGTTCGATCTCCTCCGAAACTTTCTTCTTGCGCGCTTCGGAAGAGTGAATAATCCCATTCTGAGCCTCTATTTCGGCATGAACCGCATCGTATTCGCGGTTGGTTTTAATTGAATTCAGCCGTTCCTGGCTTTTCGCAAGGTTTTCCCCGGCCTTTACCATTTGATCTTCGAGGGAGAGCAACTCCTGTTCGGCGTTTTTTGACCGGTCCTGAGCGGTTTCCATGGTCTTGCGGGCCATATCCACGAGTTTCTGGAGCTCCGCCACCGTTGCCGGTAACTGCTTTTTGGCGAGCTCCTGCTCATAAATTCGAACATCAATTTCCTGCAGTTGCATAAGGTATTCTATATCGCGCAGCATATTTCCTCCACAGCAGGATCAAGTAGGTATATCGAATTTCCCTTTATAATAAAAAGAGCACTCCCTTTCGGAAGTGCTCTTATGGAATCTTAGGTCGTCATGCCCGAAATGTCGTGTCTGCATACCTGAAAAGGCTGCAAAATTACCCCCTCTGGTCTCCTGAAATGTGGGCCCACTAGGGCTCGAACCTAGGACTAACGGATTATGAGTCCGCTACTCTGACCGACTGAGTTATGGGCCCCGCTAAGGGCAAAATCGTACCCAAAAATAATTTCCGCAGGAAATTGCGGGCAAGAAACTATAAAAAAAGGCCGGTTCGGGGCAGAAGCGATCTGTCCTTGCGATCCATAATTCCCTCTTCCATCGAAAATCGGACGATAGTAATTTATATTATAGTCGTTTTGATATTCATTTTCTAAAGCAGCTTGTTCCACCTTCAATTTGGAAGGGCGCACGCACTCATGAATCTTTTCGTTCCGGGCCGGATCTGTCTCTTCGGCGAGCATAGCGATTGGGCAGGAGGTTATCGCCGAATCAATGCCGAAATTGAAAAAGGTTATGCCATAATAGTCGGAACCAATCAGGGGGTATATGGGGAGGTCAAAGCCCATTCGACGAAGCTCATCTTCAATGCCACGCTCAACGACGGTACCAGATTGCCGCCGTGGGAGACGCCTATGGAGGCGGGTGCTTTGCTCAAGCAGGCAGAGGAGGGGGGGTTTTTCAGCGAAGTAGCGGGCGTTGCCTACCAGGTGCTGACCCACTACCAGGTCCGGGGACTTGAAATCAATAATTACCGCACCGATCTGCCGATCAAGAAGGGGCTCTCCTCAAGCGCGGCGATCTGCGTCTTTGTTGCCCGTGCCTTCAACCGCATTTACGACCTTAAGATGACCGTCCGCGGCGAAATGGAGGTGGCCTATAACGGCGAAATTACCACACCCTCCCGGTGCGGCAGGCTCGATCAGGGTTGTGCCTATGGGAATCGCCCCATTGAAATGGCCTTTAACGGGGATCGTCTCGATATAAAGGAACTCTCCGCGGGTGCAGAGTTCCACTATCTCATCGTCGATCTGATGGCCGGCAAGGACACGCGGGAAATCCTGACCCGGCTCAACCGATGCTACCCGTTTGCCGAGGATGACGTTCAGCGAAATGTCCAGGAATACCTTGGCCCCATCAACCACAGGATCGTCCAGAATGCCGTGGAAGCCATGAAAGCCGGTGACGCGGCGCGCCTCGGCGCTCTCATGACCGAGGCTCAGGCGGAGTTCGACAAGAATCTCCAGCCGGCCTGTCCCTCCCAGCTCACTGCACCGGCACTGCACCGTTTGCTCGCCTATGAACCGATAAAACCGTTTATTCTCGGCGGCAAGGGAGTCGGCTCACAGGGCGATGGCACGGCCCAGCTCCTTGCAAAGGATGCCCTGAGCAGGGCGAAGGCCGCCGAAATCATAGTTCGGGACCTCGGCATGACCTGTCTGGATTTAACCGTCTCCCCGGCTAAGCGGGTTCGTAAGGCGGTGATCCCTGCGGCTGGATTCGGAACCAGACTTTTTCCCGCCACCAAAGCGATTAAAAAGGAGCTTTTTCCGGTTGTCGACGGAAACGGCAGAGCCAAACCGGCCATTTTCGCTATAGTCGAGGAAGCAATTGCGGCAGGGATCGAAGAGGTATGCATCCTGGTTCAGGGCCGGGACCGCGAACTATTCGAGGAAATCTTCTGCACTCCCCCGAAAATCGAGAATTTCAATAAGCTTTCCGAAGAAAACAGGCAGTATTCCGAATACATGATGGAAATCGGCCACCGGATCACCTTCCTTTCCCAGAACGTGCAGGATGGTTTCGGCCATGCGGTCTATTGTGCGAAATCCTGGGTTAACAATGAACCGTTCCTTCTGCTCCTGGGAGACCATTTATATACCTCGGCCATCGGCACTCCCTGCAGCAGGCAGCTCATTGACGTCTTTGAATCGACGGGAAGAAGCGTTGTGGGTCTTAAGGAAACCCCCGGCAGCGAGGTACATCAATTCGGCTGCGTTTCCGGAATACGGAGCCGGAACAGCGAGGTTCTGTCCATAACCGAATTTATCGAAAAGCCCAATGTTGAATATGCGCGCGAGCACCTGCACATCGAAGGCCTCGATGAAGACACCTTCCTGACCGTCTTCGGGCAGTATGTTCTTTCGCCGAAAGTGTTCGAATACCTCGAAACGAATATCAGGAAGAACATCAGGGAACGCGGAGAGTTTCAATTGACTTCCTGCCTCGACCACCTGCGGAAGGATGAAGGTGTTTATGGTTACCTTATCAAGGGACGCCGTTTCGACATCGGCAATCCCACCGCCTACCTGGAGGCGCTGATCGAATTCAGGAAAGTATCGCCGGAGGCGGGCCCGGGATAAGCCACTCCTTTCAGGCGCCGGGTTCCTGCATGCAGCAGGCACCCGGGGAGAACTGAAATCGCCGTTAAAGGTGCGGAATTTCATTGATGCCGCACCGGGCAGAATACGTATTTTTCCAGAGTGACCCTTAAGGACGAATTCATGAAATATCAGCGCGGAATGACCGTTGTAGAAATGGTGGTGCTTTTCAGCATTATTGTCTTACTGCTCGCCATCGGCATACCCAAGATCATGGAAGGCTTTACTAAAAGCAAAATGCGGGATGAAGGAATAAATACGCTCAACGTGTTTGAGGCGGCAGAACTGGCATACTTTGCACGGAACAATCACCTCGCCGCACTTGACAGCTTGAATTTTTCCCTTCTTGCCGACTCAAGCGCATACTTTTCATTTGCCAGCGACGGCAGAGGACATTTTACCGCACTTGCCCGAAAGCCGATCGGGCGGCTGAAGAAAGGCAGCTGGATAAGCACCTGTGTCCAGATCACCGGCGGCATACCCCAGATTTCCCGTTCGTGCTCTCCGGGGGATACCGACTTCATCCGGCGGTATGTCCCTGATTTTTTCTGATCTCAAAGCTCACCTTTCGCCCGTGATTCTCCGCTTCACTATCTATTTTTCGGTTTCCGGTGCCTCCGGTTCCTTAATGCCGGAGGCGCTGTCCATCTGAAGCTGTTCTTTCTCCGCCTTCTTCATTTCAGCGTAGATATGAAGCGCTCTCATCTTTATAATCTCCCGTGAAGGGGTTACACCGGCAAGCTCCCGGTCAAGTTCTTTCTGCTCGGCGATTGCATTGAGATAATGCTGGTGCAATCCCGCGAGATACCGCAGCTGCATCTCATCAAGGGCGATATCGGTCGCATTTTCGAGTTCTCCCAGATATTGCTCCGACGCATTGAGGCTTCGCAGAATTTCGCTTGAATGGAAGCCCGCGGTTTTAAGGTGGACGACCCCTTTTGTTTCCAGATCGTGTATCAAAACCTTGGCGTTCTCGAGCGTATTTCTATCAAGAACGAGCAAGGTATGAATAACCTGATCATTTTCATAAAGGGACTTTTTGTTTCTCATATCTCCATTCGTTACGGAGATAATACCTGCAGCTATAACAACTGCGCTGAAAATTCCAATTCCAATCGCTTTCATGATGCAGGCTCCTTTCTTCTCAGAACCAGGCTCACGATTCGCGCCCATGGGCCCCGGCTTCGGCCGGTCTCCCATCCTGATAAAAATTACGCCCCCCCTGCTTCGGTTATTTCGTCGGGCACCAGGCAGCGCCCTGCCATCAACACCCTCATCGGTGCGGCTATCTTTTTACTATATTTCCCAGGAGGATATTGCAACTGCATCTATCGGTGTCCACTATTTTTCCGAAAGTTGGAGGAGTATGCCATGGCAACAATAACGCTTAAGGGTGAGCCAATTACCACGGTTGGGGAACTCCCCGGGACCGGGTCCATTGCTCCCGATTTTATGCTCACCGGTACCGATCTGTCCGAAATCGGGCTCAATACCTATTCCGGAAAAGCGATAATCCTGAACATCTTTCCAAGCATAGACACGGGAGTGTGTGCGGCATCGGTACGAAAGTTCAACGCCGAGGCATCGGGTATAGGCAACGCGCTGGTCCTGTGCATATCGGCCGACCTGCCCTTTGCCCAGAAGCGCTTCTGCGGTGCCGAGGGCCTCGACCGGGTGATCCCGCTTTCCACGTTCCGCCATCCGGAATTTGCCATTGACTATGGTGTCGGCATAGCGGTTGGAGGCATGCGGGCACTCCTGTCCCGTGCAATAGTCGTACTGAGTCCGGATGGCCGGGTCGTTTACACCGAGCAGGTACCCGAGATAGTGCAGGAGCCGGATTATAATAAGGCGCTGGAGGCGGTTAAAAAAGCGGCGGGATGATAAAGTATGATAAATAAAAAAGGGAAGCTTTCTGCCGCCTCACAATGGCGGTGAAAGCTTCCCTTTCGGCTATTTCCCGTTATTAATGGGTATCTAATATCCTCGTCTGCCAGGCGCCCATTCAGCTCGTTGGAGGGCCTTCATTACCGGTGACCTCCGCCATGACCGCCACCACCCCAGCCGCCGCCATGGCCTCCGCCGTTCCAGCTGCCTCTACCGCCGCCACCCCAGCCGCCTCTACCGCCGCTCCAGCCTCTTGCCCCACCTCCAAAGGCTCCCACAGTACGAAAGGCTCCGGCATTGCGCCCAAAGCCATGGCCGCCATAGAACGGTCCATGTCCCCATCCATAACCCCAACCAAGGCCGAGCCCAAAGCCCCAGCCGAAGCCCGGACCCCACAGCCAGCCATCGTAGGCATCGGCATAAGGCCAGTAGTAATCATAGTAGGGCGACCAGCACCACGGATAGGTATAAACCACCGCCCCCGGAGCCGGTGCTGCTGCTACCGTATCCCTTGCCGGGGGGACCGGCGCTGCGGGTGCTGCCGCTGTTTGATAGGCAGGCGCTATTGGAGCAACCGTTGCGGGTTCCACAAACGACTCATGGGATACTGCGGGCTGGGATGCTTCCGGATTTGCGGCAGTTGTCGGTTCCGCCGCTGCGGCTTCCGCATTTTGCCCGTGCTGCAACGCTCTGGATATTACCTTCGTTGAAACACCGAGATCCTTCAGCTCGATAATCTGGTCTGCGGTGAGGTTAAAAGGACCTTTTGCCGCATCGATATAAGAGATCATAATCTGCTCTTCAATTCCGGATTTCGCGAGGCTGAGAAGATCATTTTCCTGCGTTCCCGCCGCTATAAGCCCATACGATAGCAGGAGAATCGCTATACCCACCACCTTATTCATACATTCCCTCTTTTCGTTTTACTGTTTCGATCTTCAGAAGCTGCCTTACTCATTAAATTAGTCTCTTCCATTATCAAATATGTGACATCTTTGCGCGTTCCGCCAATTATTCGCCCTGAACCGATTTTTTTGCAACCGCTCTTTAATTTTCCCCTTTAATAGGTTAAACGCCTGCCCTGAAACAGCATTCTGCATAAAGAATACGCGACAGCAATGGAATTCGGGAGCCGGGAGGCGCAATGAGCTTGAAATTGTGGCGAGGGGGAATGCAGAGATCCGCAACGTGTCGCAGCGATAGCTACCGCAAGCCCGCCTTGAAGTTAAACATGCTTGTTTCAGGCACCCGTTCTCCCGAACCGTAGCAACGAAGCAGCGTTGCGAGCAGTTCCGGATCGACCTTGCAGAAACTCAAATCGAAAATGAAATTTCTGATGCCGAGGGCGAAAAGCTTATCTTTGCGGCCCGTCAGGCAGAGCGGCTTCCGGGCGAGCATATAATGGAGGCCATTTTTTTCCCCGGTGAAGAATTTATTGTCGTGGGGATCGGAAATGTCCCTGCCCGGCCTTACCGCAGGCCGTATCCGCGAGACGAAGAGCGGCACGTATGAATAAAGATAGGCGAGACCCCTTGCCGATGCCGCGGCCTTGATGTTGAGATAGTCGTCCTCCCAGGAGTAGGTAAACCAATTGAAACCCATCTCCTGAAGGGCACGCTGCGCTTCGCGGTTCAGGCACCAGAGCGAAGCATCGGCAATGAGTTCGAATTGTTTGCCGAACAGGGCGGCGTGGCCCGGATCGAACACATGCCCTGCCTTATTCCAGCGGCATGGAACTCATCGAGCAGTTTCCGCCATCGGCCCAGGTTACCTTCTGCAATAAACGGGGGAGGAGAGCAATACGTAATGGAACCAGGCACCACATAAACAC